>PLXD01000057.1 GCA_003151295.1 Chitinophagaceae bacterium
AACGAGCCATCGTCAGTCGGTTTGAATTTGCAGATTGGGTTTACTTTTAATTAACTTAGGGGTCATTTTATTCGATGATCGTTTCTGTTCGTATAGGATCACCTTTGCCTTTATTCGCATATAATCTTTTATTCGCATATGATCTCCGTAACTGAAGCCAGGGAAATTATCCGGGAGAATGTATCGGCCCTTCTTCCCGTTACGATGCCGCTCGCACATGCAGGGGGGCTCGTACTTGCAGAAGATGTGTATGCGACCCTCCCTGTTCCCGGTTTCCCCCAGTCATCCATGGACGGCTATGCCTTGTCGTTTAGCGGGTGGAAATCGTACAAGCGTTTAAAGATCTCCGGCGTTATCGCTGCCGGCAGCACAGCCGATACCCCCTTGCTACCTGCCCATGCCGTGCGGATTTTTACCGGTGCCCCCGTTCCGCCCGGCGCCGACACGGTCGTCATGCAGGAGAAGGTCCGGGTGGAGAATGGCGAGTTGATCATTGAAGATGAAGGCCTGGAAGCAGGCGCCAATACCCGGGCCGCGGGTGCGGAAATAAAGGCTGGCGCATTGGCGTTACCGAAAGACAGCGGACTAACCCCGGCGGCCATAGGCTTTTTGACGGGTATGGGTATTACGATGGTAAGGGTATATCCGAGACCTTCCGTTAGTATCATTGTTACGGGGGATGAACTGCAGGAACCCGGGAAGCCCCTGCAACACGGGCAGGTCTACGAGGCCAATTCCTACGCGTTGAAGGCGGCTTTGCAGCAATGGCATATCGGGGATGTTAAAGTGCGGAAAGCAGCGGATTCCCTCGAAGTACTGACGGAGGTATTGAGGCAGGCCCTGCAGGATAGCGACGTGGTTTTTTTGACGGGAGGGATCAGTGTGGGGGATTTTGATTTTGTGCTGCAAGCGACGGTCAATAACGGAGTGGAAAAACTTTTTCATAAAATAAAGCAAAGACCTGCCAAGCCATTGTATTTTGGAAAGAAAGACAACCGGTGTGTTTTTGGGTTGCCGGGTAACCCGGCCTCGGGGCTGACTTCTTTTTACGAATATGTGATTCCTGCTTTGGGCGCTATGACCCGGCGGATGGATCATTTGCAGGTGTTGCAGGCGCCCCTGGCGGATTCCTTTCGAAAACCGGCCGGCCTGACCCATTTTTTAAAAGGGTTCTATGATGGCCACACCGTAACGGTATTGGACGGACAGGAATCCTTCCGGCTCAGCTCCTTTGCCCGGGCCAATTGCCTGATACAAATCGATGAAGCCGTCACGCATTGTGCGGCAGGCGCGATGGTGGAAGTGCATTTCATACCGATCCATTGACCCGCCCATTGTTTATCCAGTTTCACGGAGGTGCTGAATTGGATCTGGCCGGATTTGATGGATTCCGGTCCGATATCGAAATCTTTTTGCCAGATGGTCGTGGCGGGGTTGGGACCGCTGATGCTGATAGGAGCGATCTGTTATCTTTCCCGCGGTTCTTCGAATCTCCGAATATTTTTTCAGGAATTGGTTCCGGCGGATCCTCTTCAGAAAACCCGATTATTGCTCCGCAAATGATGGTAGACAATGGCAAAAGTAGATACAGGGTATCGGCCACGCGGGTAAATATGCGGACCGGGAAACTGGAGTTTTAGGAATGTGCCTTGCCCGGCGCCTTATGATTTTTGGGTCCGGGCTTTGGTTTGCCCGTTTCCTGCGCGAGGATAGAGGCCGGAAATTCGCTGATATAGACAGCTCCGTGTTTCAGCATCCCTTTCCCGTTTCTCTTTGTCCAGAATTTCAGGGGAACATAGGCCCGGTCTATCGTCCCGTTGTTCCCGCCGCCAATTTGGGAAGCATTGGGGACCTGGTTATAGTAGACACTGATCCTCGCTTCCGAACCCCGGCCATACTTATCGCCGCCTATCAGGCCGATGGGTTGACCTGCTTCCACAACCTGCCCGGGTTTTACAAAAGAGCCATCTTTTCTGAGTACCCCATAGTGGGCGAAGGAGCAATCCTTGTGGACTATTTCTATATAATCTTCGTCTCCCGAGCTGGCTGCACCCAGGTCGTTCTGGTCGCTGCTGACATCCACCTCGTTGACGACGCCCCGTCTGGCTGCATAGAGGGTATCCCCCGGTTTCGTTTTTAAACGGATGGCATAAAATGTTTTGGTCGGCGGGTCGCCGGCCCCGGGTTTCGGGGGATTTTGGAGCTCATAGGCCTGGGCCTGTTTGCCGGGAGAGCTCGGCAACAGGTAGGTAAACCCTGTATCGACAGCCGGGTTGAGGCATCCTTNNTGCGCTATTCGCGTTCTCCTTAGTCAGCCCGAAGAGTTTATTACTGCCCGGCTTTACGACGGCCTGGTAGGGGACGGCATGATCCAGCCTGGCATTCTCCAGGCTTGTAAAATTGATTTCCAGGATATAATTACACCAGGCCCTGTTCGTACAGGAGAAAATATAATTGCCCCGGGCATCCTGCACATAGGTCACGTCGACCGGCCGCTGGGAGAACAGGGACAGGCTCAAAAGCAACAGGAACAATGATAGGGGAGCGATCTTCGGCAGGCGAATGATCTTCGGCAGT
>PLXD01000314.1 GCA_003151295.1 Chitinophagaceae bacterium
AAGATCTCCGCGGAAGCGGAAAAAGAGGCCGCCAGGCTGCGTGGGCAGGGGGTCGCTTTGTTCCGGGAAGAAGTGGCAAGGGGGATGAGCGAAGCGGCCGAACAAATGAAGCGGGCCAACCTGGATACGAATGTGATCCTTTTCAGTATGTGGACGGAAGCGATCAAGAATTTTGCAGAAGTAGGGAAGGGGAATATTATCTTCCTGGATGGCAGCAGCGAGGGTATGCAGAAGACTATGCAGCAGATACAGGCGCTGATGGTGAATAAGAGGTCGTAAAACCGCCGAAGGGGGTTCACTGAGGCCATTGAGGAGATATTGAGATCGNNTATTTTTACCTTTAAAGCGGATACCGGATGAATTTATTTTTCCTGCAGGTGCTCATCGATTCAGCAAAGATCAAGGACAGTCTTGCCAGGGTAGTGCTGACGGCGGCCCAGCAAAAAGAAAGTTTATGGGATATTTTATTTAAAGGGGGCCCCCTGATGATCCCCCTGGCCATCCTGCTGGTCATAGCCATTTTTGTGTTTTTCGAACGGTTGATGGCCATCCGGAAAGCCTCGAAATTGGATGATAATTTCATGAATATCATTAAGGACCATATCGTGACGGGAAATGTCACGGCTGCCAGGAGCCTTGCGAAGAATACCCCTACTTCCGTGGCAAAAATCATCGATAAAGGGATTCAGCGGATCGGCAAGCCCATCGAGGCGATCGAACGCAGCATGGAAAATGTGGGCAAGCTGGAATTATATAATATGGAAAGGAATTTGTCCATTCTTTCTGTGATCGGGTATATCGCCCCGCTATTCGGGTTCCTCGGGACCATCGCCGGAATGTTCCAGTTGTTCTACAGTATCGCTTCGACCGGGGAGTATAGTATTGCGAATATAGCCGGGGGTATCTATGTGAAGATGATCTCTTCCGCATCCGGCCTGATCATCGGTATCATCGCCTATGTCGGTTATCGCTACCTGAATTCACAGATCGATAAGACGACGAATAAAATGGAAGTGGCAAGCGCCGAGTTTATCGATGTTTTACAGGAACCGACCAGGTAAGTGGTCAGTGGACCATGATGAGTAGCGGGCGTTGAGGAATCGAGGGTGAGTGATAAATTTTTTAAATCAGATAAATGAATTTAAGAAGACGACATAAAGAAGAAGCGGAAGTGCATACCGGTCCTTTGAACGATATCCTGTTCATTCTTTTGTTATTCTTCCTGATCGTATCGACGCTGGCCAATCCCAATGTGGTCAAGCTCTCCCAGCCCAAGTCAAAGAGCGATACCAAGTCCAAGCAGACCGTAGTGGTATCGATCGACGCCAGTAAGCAATTCTATGTCGGCACCACTAAAGTGACGTTGGGCGAATTAAAGGCCCGACTGCAACCTTTCCTGGCCAAAGAGACCGATCAGCCTTCTATTGTCATCAATGCCGACAAGACCGTTCCTATCGAGGATGTCGTGGCCGTCATGCGTATAGCCGGGGAATTGGGGGCCAGGACCGTCTTGGCCGTCGATAAAAATGGCGTACAATAAGGGTCTAATTCCTTATTTTTATCAAAGAAACATTTACTATGAACAGGCGTAAGGCGATCTGGCGCATTTTGTTGGCAGGGGGTGCCGGCGTAGCCGGGTATTCCGGGTATAAATGGTATGATTGGAATAAAGCCCCCGATCTCGGTTGGCTGGATCGGCACAAGGCACTGATCACGGCCCTTAGCGATACGATTATTCCTGCAACGGATACGCCGGGCGCCAGGGATGCCGGCGTACAGGATTTTATTGTCGTAATGATCAGGGATTGCACGATTGTCAGCGAACAGAATAAATTCATCGACGGACTTAAAGAGGTAGAAAATTATGCTGCTTCCCATTATAAACAGTCTTTTACCGATTGCTCAGAGGAGCAAAGACGGACCGTGCTAAGGCATTTTGAACAGCGTGCGATCCTGTTTTCCGGAATGGCTGGAAAAGTGCAGAATAAACTATTGGGCAGATCGTTTTTTACTATTTTAAAGGAATATACCGCACAAGGATATTGCAGTTCCGAGCTGGGTGCTACCCGTGGGCTGGCCTACCTTCCTATACCGGGTCAATACCTTGGCTGCATAACCCTTCAACCCGGCCAACGATCATGGGCGACAAAATAAAAAATTATGGGTAATACATACGATGCCATCGTCGTTGGATCCGGGATCAGTGGTGGCTGGGCCGCCAAGGAGCTATGCGAAAAGGGATTGAAGACGCTTGTAGTGGAGAGAGGTGGGAATGTGGAGCATATTAAGGATTATACAACGGCTTTTATGGCTCCCTGGCAATTTCCCCACCGGTTGAACAATACCATTAAGGAAAAGGAGGAAGACCCCATTCAAAGTGCCGCCTATAACGAAGGATGCAGGCATTTTTTTGTAAGGGATAAAGAGCATCCCTATATCCAGGAGAAGCCTTTTAGCTGGGTCCGTGGTTACCAGGTGGGGGGAAGGTCCCTTGTCTGGGGCCGTCAATGCTACCGTTTCAGCGATCTCGATTTCGAGGCTAATAGCAAGGATGGGCATGGCGTTGATTGGCCGATCCGTTATGCGGATATCGCTCCCTGGTATGATTACGTGGAAGATTTTGTGGGTATCAGTGGTAAGGCAGAGGGGCTGCACCAGTTGCCGGATGGGGAATTTCTGCCTCCTATGGAAATGAATTGCGTAGAAGACCATTTTTCGGAGCGTCTTCGCACTCAATATAAGGACAGGATCCTTACCATTGCCCGGGTGGCTAATCTCACCAGGGGATGGAAGGGAAGAGGTCCCTGCCAGTTACGCAATCTTTGTAATCG
>PLXD01000339.1 GCA_003151295.1 Chitinophagaceae bacterium
GCCCGTGATCGTGTTCATCAATAAAATGGACCGGGACGGGAAGAACCGTTTCGACTTGCTGGAAGAAATAGAAAAAGAGCTCAATATCCAGTTGCATCCCATGACCTGGCCAATAAACAGCGGAAAGGATTTCAAGGGGGTGTATAACCTTTATGAGAAGAACCTGGTCCTGTTTACGGCTAATACCAAGGCTTCAGAGGAGGATATGGTAAAGATTGAAAACCTGGATAGCTCTCTGCTGGATGAGAAACTGGGTGAAAAAGATGCTGTTGTTCTGCGGGAAGATGTGGAACTCGTAGACGGCGTCCACGGCGAATTGAATGTAGACGATTACCTGGCCGGTAAAGTAGCCCCGGTATTCTTCGGTAGCGCCATCAATAATTTTGGGGTCCGGGAAATGCTGGACACTTTTATACGAATTGCCCCTACACCCCGCAGCCGGGAGACCTCCGTCAGGCTATTGGATGTGAACGAGGATAAATTCAGCGGCTTTATCTTTAAGATCCATGCCAACCTGGATCCCAAACACAGGGACAGGATTGCGTTCCTGCGTGTATGCAGCGGGAAATTCGAACGTAATAAATATTTTCATCATGTGCGCTTAAACAAGGAGCTGCGTTTCAGCAATCCCTATAGCTTTCTGGCAAGGGAGAAGGACGTGATCGATGAGGCTTACCCGGGTGATGTGGTGGGTCTGTTCGATACCGGCAATTTTAAGATCGGCGATACGCTTACCGAAGGGGAGAATTTCTATTTCACAGGTATTCCTTCCTTTTCGCCGGAGATCTTCAAGGAAGTGCTCAACAAGGATCCGATGAAGACCAAACAGCTGGAAAAGGGCTTGTTACAGCTTACTGATGAAGGAGTAGCCCAGTTGTTTACCCAATATGGCGGCAACAAGAAGATCATCGGTTGCGTGGGAGAACTGCAGTTCGAGGTCATCCAGTATCGTTTGCTTCATGAATACGGAGCCTCGGTCCAGTTCAATGCATTACCTTTCTACAAGGCCTGTTGGATCACCAGCAAAGACCCGAAAAAGCTGGAAGATTTCACCCGTTTCAAGCATGCCAATATTGCGGAAGACAAGGACGGCTACCTGGTATATCTTGCGCAGAGCGAATGGTTCCTGAATACGGAAAGGACGAATAACCCCGCCATCGAATTTCATTTTACTTCCGAGATACATAAATAGGCCGGTAAAAAGTATTATATTGTAAGCATTGCATAAGTGAAATCCTTACCGATATTCCTTAGACCTATTATGAAATTATTTGCCCGTTCTGCTTTTGTTTTTTTTATATTTTCTCCCTCTTTTTCTATTTGCCTATTCGGGCAAACAGCGTCTTTTACCATTCCGGATACGGTATGCGTGAATAGTTCCGTGAATATTACCAATACTTCCATAGGAGGCACGAGCTATTACTGGAGTTTTTGTACGAGTGATCTTTTTCAAATGCCCCAGGCGGTGAACCTGGGTGATCTCGGAGGTTTTCTAGGTTTGCCTGTCTATATCGATATGGTTTCTGTCAATGGCAACTATTATGGATTTCTTACCAATTATCTACCCGGCGGATTGGTCAGGTTGGATTTTGGGAATAGTATGCTCAATACGCCTGTGCCTGTAAACCTTGGCAATTTTGGAGGCGCTCTTCCGCTGGGTACTGAAGGAATCCAGATGGTGCAAAGCAATGGCAACTGGCTTGCTATTATCGTGGCGGGAGGCTTGGAGGCGGGTACCGACCCCAGGATCCTGAAACTTGATTTCGGCGCTAATATTACCAACACCTCTCCTGTATTGACCAATTGGGGAAACCTGGGCAATCTGCAAATGCCGCTGGACCTTTTCCTGGTCAATGAAAATAATGACTGGCATGGATTTACGGTGAATGCCGATAATAATACGGCGACCGTTTTCGATTTCGGGACCGGGTTTAACAATCCCCCGACCGCTACGAACCTGGGAAGCCTGGGAGGTCTGTTAAATTATCCTACCGGGATTTGTGCGCTTAATGATGGAGGCAATTGGCGTGTATTCATTACCAATGGCAACAGCGCTTCAATCTTGCGGCTGGATTTTGGTAATTCCTTATTAAATGTTCCCGCAGTGACCAATTTGGGAAATCCCGGAGGCCTGTTCCAATTTCCCAGGGATATCACTGTTCTTAATTATTGTAATCAAATAGTTGGTTTTGTCGTAGATGGCACAACCAATGAGATTAGCAGGCTTGATTTTCATAATGATCTGTTGAGCGTGCCAACCGCAACAAGCCTCGGTAATATCGGCAATTTCAATTGGCCTATTTCCCTGTCTAAATTATTCCGGGTAGGGGCGGACCTGTATAGTTTTATCCCCAATTCGCATAATAATACCCTCTCCAGGGTTAAATTTACCGGTTGTACTAATTCCAGCATTGCCAGTTCTACCCTTACGACACCTCCTCAGATCTCCTATTCGCAACCCGGCGTATATAACGTTTACCTGAGCATGGATGAGGGGCTGCCAACCCAGTCTTCTTTCTGCCAGAATATTACCGTCCTGGCGGCTCCACAACTATTACCTGTGATCGACAGTAATCTTTGTGCGGATAGCCTTCTTCTTACATCCAGGTTTCCGACTCCTGACCTATGGAGTGACGGATCGACCTTGGATACGCTGGAGGCTAAACAACCGGGGATTTATTGGGTGAATACCAATTATTACGGATGCAATGCGAGAGATAGTTTTTCCGTCAACCTTAAATATCTGCCGGCTTTTTCCCTAGGGAACGATACTGCCATTTGCTCCTATGACAGCCTGGTTCTCAGCAGTATCAGTCCTGGGGTCAATTATACCTGGCAGGATGGTTCGAGTTTAAGTTCCTATACCGCTCATAATCCCGGTAAGTATAAACTTACCCTCGTTAACGGGAAAGGCTGCACCACTGCCGATTCCCTTAGCCTGAGCCAGATTACCGTTCCGGTACTGACGACACTGGGCGATACTTCTTTATGTGCAGGCAGCACAATAATCCTGCAGACGTCTATTCAAAATACAGATTCGCTGAGATGGAATCCTGCTTCCGGTCTATCGAATGCAGTAGTCGCCAGTCCCACCGCCTCTCCTTTGTCGGATATAGACTATATCATTACGGCATATCATTCCCATTGTCTCACGAAAGATACGATCTCCATAAAAGTGCTGGATACCCCGGTGATCAGCATCAGCAAGGACACGTTGATCTGTATAGGGAGCAAGGTGCAGTTGTATGCCTCAGGGGCTGCGAACTATCAGTGGACACCATCGGCAGGCTTATCCAACCCCGCCATAGAAAATCCATTGGCTTCTCCTTCAGTTTCGGAGAATTATCATGTAAAAGCCGGCGGATCGAATGCCTGCTACACCAATGATTCCGTATATATACAGGTCCGGCAGCTGCCGGTTTTCTCCCTGACACCTTCTAATGCCGATATTTGCATAGGAGACAGTATTATTTTGAAGGCGCAGGGTGGAGATACTTATGAATGGCTGACGGGTATCGGGCAACAGGCCCCCTTTTCGTCAATGGTAGGCGTGTTTCCTGCTGTCAATACAATCTACCAGGTCATTGGCTATGATAGTATATGTGGTATCCGGGATACGATGGATGCTTCGATTACTGTTCTTACAAGGCCGGTGATAGAAGTTTCCAAGTCAAATGATATAGATTGCATAAGGGGAGACGCTCAATTATCCGCTTCAGGCGGGGCTGTATATAACTGGTATCCGGTGAATGGCCTGTCTGATCCGGCAATAGCAAATCCCATAGCGAGCACCGATACATCGACCTTATATTACGTAGAGGTG
>PLXD01000410.1 GCA_003151295.1 Chitinophagaceae bacterium
TATGTGCGCACCGGCAAAAGGATGAACCAGAAGACATCGATCATCACGATCCAGTTCAGGCCTGCCCCCAATTTTGCTTTCCCCCCGGAAGCCGCTGAAACCTGGAGGTCCAACCGGCTGACCATCAGCATACAACCGGAAATGGACATCCGCCTGCGTTTTCAGGCCAAACGCCCTGGTCAATCCCTGACCCTGAACCCGGTGGATATGATCTTCAGTTATGAACAGGCTTTTGACGGTCATGAGCCCGAAGCCTACGAAACCCTGCTGCTGGACGTTATGGAAGGCAATGCCACGCTGTTCATGCGTGCCGACCAGGTGGAAGCCGCCTGGAAGATCATCATGCCCATCCTGGAAGCCTGGGAGACCCGGCCGCCGGTGGACTTCCCGAATTATGCACCCGATTCATGGGGGCCTGAAGACGCCGAGGCGCTTATTGCCAGGGACGGCCATAACTGGGTCACGCTGCCGCCTGCACCGCCTTCACAACAGGAGTAGCATTATCAAATAGTTTGAAACGCGGAATTATGCAACTACACATTTATAAGGACAGCCAGGAACTCAGCTATGCCGTCTCCGATTGGATAACGGCCCAGATCGCCGATACCCTGAAAAAACAGGACCGGTTCACGATCGCCCTCTCCGGCGGGAGCACACCTAAGGTTCTGCATAAAATCCTGGCAGCCTCTCCTTATAAAGAGAAGATCGACTGGACAAAACTCCATGTGTTCTGGGGAGACGAAAGAGCGGTGCCTTTTGAGGACGACCGCAATAACGCGAAAATGGCTTACGAGACCCTTTTGGACAAGGTGCCGGTCCCCGCATCGCAGATCCATGTGATGCGCACGGATATCCCGCCGGAACAATCGGCTGTCGAATATGGGGAAATATTATACCGGTATTTTCCACTCCTGATCGATCCTGCTAAACACGCTCAACTTAGCGCTGACCCTTCGCCGCCCACCTCCTTTGACCTGGTGCTGCTCGGTATGGGTGATGATGGACATACCCTGTCCCTATTCCCCGGTACGGAAGCCGTGCACGAAGAAAAAGCCTGGGCAATAGCCTATTTCCTGAAAGCGCAGGATATGTACCGGATCACCCTGACAAAAACAATCGTCAACAAATCTGCCCGGGTCGCCTTTCTCACCACCGGATCCGGAAAAGCACATGCACTGAAAGAAGTTCTCAAGGGGGCCTATAATCCGGACCTGTATCCTTCCCAGGAGATCAAGCCCACCAACGGAGAGCTGCATTGGTTCGTGGATGAAGCCGCCGCCGCGGGGTTGAAAGAATAATGCGAAACTGTCCTTTCAAAATGCCTTTTCGATCATGGCCAAAGTTTTATCACCTGTCCTCCACCGGCAGCCAGGTGAACCGTCAGGCTATCGGATGAGCTAACCATGCGTATTTCATGGGTCAGATGATTCGGATTCTCCGCCACATCTGGCGCATCGGCATATATTTTGGCATGGTAATTCCCTGCAGGGAGAAAACTGAGTGGAATTGTGATGTCTCTTTCCTTTCCATTCGTAATGGTTCCAACATACCAATCGACACCCTTTCGCCTGGCAATCGTGATCCATTCCCCGGTCTCCGCTCCGGGCACCCGGGTCTGGTCCCAGACGGTTGGGACTTCTTGTAGAAAATCAAATCCATCCTGCCCTTCATAGGCTTCCGGATAGTCACATACCATAGAGAGATGATTTTCTAAAATCACGTACATCGCCAGCATGTGGCAGCGGGTTGCCAACATATGAGGTCGTGTGTACTGCACCTTGAAAGTGGATGGCGGCATGGCCCGGAATCCTCCCAGGTGGTAATCCGTAGGTCCTGCCAGCAGCCTGGTAAAGGGAATTTCAATATCATCGTCCGGGGTAATGAGATTTCCGCCTTTATTATTTTCATAATTGAGCGTTCCTTCCCGGGTGGATTCATTGGGATAGGTCCTACTAAGTCCCGTAGGTTTAAAGGCTCCGTGAAACTGGATCTCAAGATGATGTTCGGCTGCTTTTTGCAGGATTTCCTCCTGTATCCTGACCATTTCCTGGTCGTCACGGTCCATGAAGTCAACCATCATCCCTTTAATACCCCATTTCTCGAACAGACCGAATGCGGTATCCAATTTGGGGTACAAGGCCTTCCAATGTACCCAGAAGCGTATGCCGACACCTTTGCTCCTGGCATAATCGCAAATCTGCTGAATATCCAATCCCGGCCTGGGCTTTGTCACGTCCGTATTCGGACCGGGCTGGTATTCGATCCCATCGTTCCGGTACCAGGCCACCCCCCTGTATCCTATGACGGTATGATATTCGAGACCGCTCCTTGCGCAGAAATCGATGTAATATTTATTGAAATTGAAATTAACGCCGGGTTCGAAAGTGGTATCGGGCATAATGTCTCCATTCCACCAATGAAAAGTCGCCTTCCCCGGTTTAAGCCAGGAAAGGTCCTTTATTTTGCAGGACTCGCTCAGGCTGGTCAGGATATTGGACTCAATGAGCACCCCGATCCGATCGCTGATCATCAGGACCCGCCATGGGGTCTGATGCGGTAGCATGGCTTTGACCTTAATACCATGCTGACCCGGTAACGGACTTAATTGACTTTTAAGAATACCATCGTGTTTGATAAGCGACATTCCGGCATAGTCGACAAGATTCGCTTCGGTAATGGCCAGCCACACTTTCCCGGGAAACCGGAACTCGAATAAGGCGGGCATATCCATCAAAGTATCATCCTTTATATCCCTTAATGGCAATATGCTATATCTGTGCTCATGGGAAGTGGTAAAATTTTCCAGGAAAGCGACCCGGCCCACAGGATTACCCGACAAGTTAAAACTTGTATTTTCATCCATGAGCGTATAGTCCTCCCAGTTCTTTTGAGCGGGAAACTCGTAGCGGAATGCAAGCCCGTCATTAAAAGCTCTCACCCTTAGACAGATCCTTCTTTTTTTGCCATTGCGCTCCAGCAGGGGAATGTTAACTTCCCCGTAGGAGTCAACCACCTTGCTTGTCTTTCCTTCCGGCAAGGTATAATTATCCTCTCCTTTACTGAAAACGGCGTGATCGATCCTAAGACCAGATGCCCCCCAGGGCTCTTCCTTACCAAGGACATCCCCGTTTTCAAACGAGAGGCCTACCGGGCTGTTTTCAATCAAAGGCTTGCCTTTAAACCGGACGGAATATGCTGGCTGGCCGCTCTTACAAGTAAGGGTAAAAAAGATCCTGCCATCGGGAGAAGCCAAACTGATTTTCTTTTGTCCAAAAAGACAGCCGGCAGGGATCGCCAAAAAAAGAACAAGAATTTTTAAAGTATGCATTTTATATATCTATCGAATCATAGATCACCACCTTGCTCCAAAGAGAAGAGTATTCCTCAACGAATCGGAGATGAATCGGATCGATCTGATAGCTGTCCTGGTCGGCAGCGGTTTCAAACAATACAAGCCAGGAAACGGCATAGGAACGAACGATCACTTCGCGGTCCGTACCGGCTGGCTGACCGATGTGAAAATCCTTAATTGATGGAGTTTTCGATAATTTTTTCAGACCGGCTATCAGTAAGGCCCTGTCTTCTTTGCTGCCGGGATTCTTTAACCAGAAATAGACATGGTGCAGGAAAATATTTGAAAGAGGCATATAATTCATTAATTGAACAAACATACCGTGATTGGGAATGGGTTCTTGTTCTTAACGGCAATGCCTTGACAGGAAATCCCGATTTATCTTTTATTCAAGATGGTAGAGTAAAGATTTTTAAAACAGATAAAACAGG
>PLXD01000439.1 GCA_003151295.1 Chitinophagaceae bacterium
AAAGCTGCGACTGGGCAGCCATGCTCATGCGTATGTACATCATGTACGCCGAAAAGAAAGGATTTAAAATAAAGGAAACCGATCGTTCGGATGGAGATGTGGCCGGAATCAAATCCGTCACCCTTGAATTTGAAGGCGAATTCGCTTTCGGCTATTTGAAAGGTGAAAACGGCGTTCATCGACTGGTGCGGATTTCCCCCTTCGATTCCAATGCCAAACGGCACACGTCTTTTGCATCGGTGTATGTCTATCCGCTGATTGACGACACCATCCAAATAGAGGTCAACATGGCCGATGTGGAATTCGAAACGTTCCGCTCGGGCGGAGCAGGCGGGCAGAATGTAAACAAGGTGGAAACAGCTGTCCGGTTGAAACACATTCCCAGCGGGATCATCGTGGAATGCCAGCAGGCCCGCACGCAGGGGGAGAACCGGGAAAAAGCGCTAAAAATGCTCAAAAGCCGTCTTTATGAGGAAGAGCTGCGCAAACGGGAAGAGCAAAAGAATGCCACCAATTCGACCAAGAAGAAGATCGAATGGGGGTCACAGATACGCTCCTATGTGTTCCATCCTTACAAGATGATCAAAGATCATCGCACCGATTATGAAGTAGGCAATGTGCAGCCGGTCATGGATGGGGAGTTGGATGGATTTATCAAGGCCTACCTGATGAGCGAGAAAGATGCCGGGTAGTCCTCAGCATTAACCTAAATATTCAACCATGAGTCTCGGTTATTTCAACTATCCCCTGCCCGCCAATGAGCCGGTGCTGAATTATGCCCCCGGCAGCAAGGAGAAAGAAGTCCTGAAGAGAACCTTGCAGGAATTGAAGGGCGCAGTCCACGATATCCCGATGTATATCGACGGGAAGGAAGTGCGTAGCGGTAAAAAGATAGCCATCCGCCCGCCCCACGATCACGCCCATACCCTGGGTCATTTTCATGAGGGCGATGAAACCCATGTGAAGCAGGCCATCCAGGCGGCATTGCGGGCTAAGGAAAGCTGGGCAAGCATGAATTGGGAGAACAGGGCTGCTATTTTTTTAAAAGCAGCCGATCTCATCGCGACCAAATATCGTTCTTACATGAACGGCACAACGATGCTGGGTCAAAGTAAGAATGCCTACCAGGCCGAAATAGACAGCGCCTGCGAACTCGTCGATTTCCTGCGTTTCAATGTTCATTTCCTGAGTGAAATATACAGGCAACAACCGATCAGCAGCGCGGGGATTCACAACCGGTTGGAATACAGATCGCTGGAAGGATTCGTGCTGGCTATCACACCCTTCAATTTCACAGCCATTGGAGGCAACCTGCCTACCTCGGCGGCGCTCTGCGGAAATACCGTGGTGTGGAAGCCCGCTTATACACAGATCTTCTCCGCACAACAGTTCCTGCGCATACTGAAGGAAGCAGGCCTGCCGGACGGAGTCATCAACCTTATTTATGTGAATGGCCCGGTATTGGGGGATGCCTGTTTCAGTCATCCGGATTTTGCCGGGATCCATTTTACCGGCAGCACCGGCGTTTTCAATACGATCTGGAAAACGATCGGGGAAAATATTGGTCGATACCGGTCATTCCCACGCATCGTAGGTGAAACAGGGGGCAAGAATTTTGTGCTGGCGCATGAGAGCGCCGACCCCGATGTGCTGGCANNCGTTCGAATTCCAGGGTCAGAAATGTTCGGCGGCTTCCAGGGCCTATATCCCGGATACCCTCGCCGATATTGTGAAAAAGAAACTGATAGAGGGGGTGAATAGTTTGAAAATGGGTGGGGTGGAAGACTTTTCCAATTTCGTCAATGCGGTGATCGATGAAAAGAGCTTTGACAAGATCCGATCTTATATCGACAAGGCCGGTAAAGATCCCCAAAAGGCCGAAATATGGGCGGGCGGCCACTGCGATAAATCAACGGGATATTTCATACAGCCCACGGTCATCGAAGCCAAAGATCCGCAGTACGTGACGATGTGCGAAGAAATATTCGGTCCGGTATTGACGGTATATGTATATAAAGCCGGTGATTTCGCAAAAACGATTGCCCTGGTGAATGCCACTTCCCCGTATGCGCTGACCGGCTCCATCATCGCGCAGGACCGGGCTGCTATCGCTTTCGCCACGGAGAATTTACGTAATGCGGCCGGTAATTTTTATGTCAATGACAAACCGACGGGGGCCGTTGTCGGCCAGCAGCCCTTCGGAGGAGCAAGGGCCAGCGGCACCAATGACAAGGCAGGCTCCATATTGAACCTTTACCGGTGGCTAAGCGCCAGGACCATCAAAGAAACTTTCGTGCCGCCCACAGATTACCGATATCCCTTCCTGTCGGAAGAATGATAACAATTACCGGTACCCTTCCTCCCGGAATAATAATAACAGGAATATATGCTCGTTTATGCATACCTGCATGACTATCGCAAATGAATATACTCATTTACTCTTAGATGCAACTTTCAATCTCCAAAACAAATAGTATAATTTTAAAATACACAATTCATTGATTTAAAATAAAAAAATCACTCATTTGTATATTTTATCTGCATTGTACAATAAAAAATAGGTCTCACCTACGTCCTGTTCAGGAGCGGCAGAAAATAGTAATCTTTGTTTTAAGTAATACTCGTTTTTAGAGATTTGAAAAAATTGTGAGGGCGGCGAAGGCCGCCCTCTTATTTTGTTCTTTTTTCTCACGGAGCCCGGGGGTTCCCGGTCCCCGGAATCTTCTACCTGTCCGGTGATAGCGGAAGGGATTGATATTTGCCCTATTTTTATGGAAATATTTTTCTTGAAGACGATCCTCAACGAACAACAACTGGCCATCACCATACAAAGGCTGAGCCACCAGGTGCTGGAAAACCACCTCGGTCTCGAAAATACCGTCCTGATCGGCTTGCAGCCGAGAGGGATCTATTTTTCCAACCGCATCGTGGAACAGCTCAAACAGCAGGTGTCCCCGGCGGAAATCCATTACGGTAAGCTGGACATCACCTTCTACCGGGATGATGTGCGCAAGGGACTGCACGAGCTGAATCAGACGGATATTCCCTTCTCCATCGAAAATAAGAATGTGATCCTGATAGACGATGTCCTGTATACCGGCCGCACGATACGCGCAGCCCTGGATGCACTGTTGGATTTCGGAAGGCCTGCCAAGGTCGAATTATGCATCCTCATCGACAGGCGGTTCAGCCGGCAGTTGCCGATACAGGCCGATTATACCGGAAAATCCATCGATTCCATCATTACACAGAAAGTAAAAGTGTTCTGGCAGGAAAAGGACCAAAAGGACGAAGTGGTTTTGTTGTAAAAATACCCTAATTTTGCTTTTTAATGCAACTAAGTACCAAACATCTTCTTGGCATTAGAGACCTACAGCCGGGTGATATACAGCTTATTCTAGATACAGCCACGCAATTCAAAGAAGTCTTACAGCGTCCCATCAAAAAAGTTCCGACCCTGCGGGATGTCACCATCGTCAATCTGTTTTACGAAAATTCAACCCGCACAAGGATCTCCTTTGAACTAGCGGAGAAAAGACTGTCCGCAGACGCCATTAATTTTTCCAGTGCCGCTTCTTCGGTGTCGAAAGGCGAGACCCTGCTGGACACCGTGAACAATATCCTGTCCATGAAAGTAGACATGGTAGTGATGCGGCACAGCGCCAGCGGAGCCCCTCATTTCCTTGCCAAACACATACCGGCTGCGATCATCAATGCAGGCGACGGCATCAAAGAACATCCTACACAGGCGCTCCTGGACGCATTCTCCATACGGGAAAACCTGGGTGGACTGGAGGGAAAGAAAATTGCCATTATCGGGGACATCATGCATTCCAGGGTGGCTTTAAGCAATATCTACCTGCTGAAAAAAATGGGTGCTGAAGTCACAGTGGCCGGGCCTCCTACCCTGATCCCCGTCTATATCAAAGAAGCATTCGACATACGGGTAGAATACAACCTGAAAAAAGCCTTGCAATGGTGCGATGTGGCCAACGTCCTTCGTATACAGCTGGAAAGGCAGAACCAGCCATTGTTCTCTTCCCTTCGGGAATACAGCCTCGCTTACGGCGTGAACAAGCGCCTTTTGGATAGCCTCGGAAAAAAGATCATTATCATGCATCCCGGACCCATTAACCGGGGAGTTGAGATCGACAGTGACGCTGCCGACAGCCAGCAATCCATTATCCTGCAACAGGTAGAAAATGGGGTGGCTGTAAGGATGGCTGTATTATATTTGCTGGCGGGAGGTTCGTCCGGCCAGGCACCGACGAACTAAAGCAACCAGGGGATGAACTAAGGCAATCACTGAAAGGCACCGCAAGAAATTATAACCACAATCAATTCTATGCAACGAATCGGTCTTTTCCCGGGAACCTTTGACCCGATCACCATCGGGCATCTTGATATCATCAATCGCTCACTGAATTTATTCGACAAGCTCTTCATCGGTATCGGCCGCAATGCCAATAAAGAGCCGATGTTCTCCGAAGAACAAAGGCTGGAATGGATCCATGAGATCTATAAAGACAATCCTAAAGTCAGCGCCGTCGTTTATGAAGGGCTGACGATCCGATGCTGTCAGCAGGTAGGCGCCAATTTCATCCTGAGAGGCATACGATATGTAAACGATTTTGAATATGAAAAA
>PLXD01000188.1 GCA_003151295.1 Chitinophagaceae bacterium
TGTTCTGCACAGGCGTGCCGCTGAGCGCAATCCGGTTACGTGAATTCAGTAACTGCACAGCCTTGTAGACCTGGGAAGCAGGGTTCTTGATGGCCTGGCTCTCATCAAGGACGATATAGCCGAAACGAAAACACGAGAAATGCTCACTATCGCTGCGTACCATCCCATAACTCGTGAGGACCAGCCTGCACCCGTTGAATACGGACTCGTCGAAAACCCGGTCGATACCATAATGAATATGATAAAGCAGCCCCGGAGCAAATTTTTTCAACTCACTCTCCCAGTTATAGATCAGCGAAGTAGGACAAACGACCAGGTGAGTCTCGCCTGGATATCTCAAGGCGAGGTGCTGCAGGAAACTGATCGTTTGCAGGGTCTTACCCAATCCCATATCGTCCGCCAGGCAGCCCCCCCATCCCATATCGTCCAACAGGCATAACCATTGAAAACCCGCCTGCTGGTAATCCCTGAGAGAGGCATTGACCGCGTCGGGAACGGGCCACGCTTTCGCGGTGTCGAGGGTTTGCAGACGCATCTTCTTCTCTTCCAATTCCTTTTGCAGCGCCCCATCATCCAGCCGGTCATGCAGCTCATCCAGTAAATTCCAATGGATACTGGAAATCTTTAACCGGCCTTCCTTCATCTGCCCCATCTTCATCAGCAACGTATATTTCTCTATCCATTCTGCCGGTAGCACCCCCAGGGAACCATCGTCCAATAAAATATAATCCTGCCCGCTTAGGATAGCTTTCCGCAGATCGCCAAGAGAGACCCGCTGGTCCCCATAGCTCATCTCGATGGATAGATCGAACCAATCGATGCCCCTTCCAGCCAGGATCTCCAATTTCGGGGTATGGGTATTGTATTTAAATTTCCGAAGATGCTGCATCCCCAGGATAGGAATGTCGCTCTCCTGTAAAACATGATAGAACCGGAGAAACCAATTCTTCTCCAGGGCTTCCTTAAAGCTCAAATAAAAATAGCCATTGTTCTGCCCGGCGAATTTGGGATGCAAAGCCCGGATCAGGTCCGTCAAAACCTGCTCTTCTTCCCGTTTCCTGATGATCCTGTAAACGGTATCGTCCTGCTCCACAACCGTTTCCGGTCCTTCCCATTCCTCCAATTCTATGCCGCCGTAAGACCATTTGGGCTTAATAAGCAAAAAGTTTTCATTGAGTTCGCTGACAAACAGCTTCGCCTCCGGCGACTGATCGAGGGTCTCCGAACGGATAATGGCAGTCGCGTCAACCGGATATTTTTCGACAAGCGGCTTCACAAGATCCGATAAAAAAGCCTGCTGCTCCTCTACGGGTACGGTCAGCCTGCGTGTGGCCAGGTCCTGTAAGGTCTTCAGGTCCGTTCTTTTCAACAGGAAGAATTCGTTGCGGCTGCGGAGGAAAAAAGGCAATGATTCAAAATCCTCCAGGGGGAAAGATTCATGATTGATCAGTACCCGGGTATGAAGACTCAACAGGCCTTTCTCCTTTCCCACCCCGAACGCCAGGGAAGGCGTGAACGCACTGATCGCTACAGGCCTGACATTGAGGGGAGAGAAGTTTTCCCCTTTTCGCAGATAGTAAAGATGCCTGACCAGCGGCATCAGGGGCTTCAGTTCCTCAAGCACACCCCCTGTCCACTCTTCAAGCAGGGAATAATGCCTTTCATCGAGATGCTCGAATGGTTTATCGGCATCCTGCAACCAGGCAAAGCCCCTTTTTATGAGATGGGCCACCAGGGCCTCATCCGTCAATTTCCGGAGAATCCCGGCCAGGCCGGGCGGAAGACCCGATAAATAGGACAGATGCAGATTGCCCGAAGCCGGTATCCGCTGAAAACTTCGTTTGTCCTTCTGCGCGATGACAAGAATGGGGTCCAACGAGAGGCCACCTTTCTTGTCATTATTAAAATTCAGCAGCAGGCCGGTCTCATGAACGTTTTTAGCCCCCTTGCGCTGAACGCCGTCAGCAGGCTGGGCGCTTAAAATGATCGTTTTCTTTGGGTGATTGGTCATGAACAATATTGTCTTTAAACCACGAAAATAATCTATCGGGAACAATCTTCCACGCAGGCCCGGCGTAAATTAGATTGTACACAATCTAATTTACCACACCCTTTTCAAACACTACCCCCAGTCCCATCAGCCAAAAATATATGCATTTTGGGACTTGCCTTCTAATTCAAATAACAAATTATTAACTACGCGTAAATCGCATTTTTCCAAAATGGAAAAAAATTTTCATCCTGGATGGTATTTGAGGTCTCCCTGCTTACAATTTTAGCCTCCTGTTTTGCATTAACAACTGCCAAATGCTCACCTGTACTGACTTTCCAGCCAGGGTGTGGGGAGGTAGTCTTTCTGGTATTCTTTTGGTACTGATAGTATAGGGATATAAGAATACCCGGAAAAATACCCGGACAGGCCGGAAAATATATAGGCGGGAAACAGATTTTAAATTTTATCGGAAATTTAACCACGACCGGCAATTATATTGTTTATTTTTGTAAAAGGAAACTTCGATCATACAGCATCTGATCATACACAAATAATCACTCTCTTGACTGTCATGTGGAAAATTTAAATAGCAGGGTATTCTTGTCCCTTAAACCAGATTTTTGATTGTATTATAAATTTTCATGACATGGCTGATATTGCAACCAAAGTAAAAGGAATATTAATCGAGAAACTCGGCCTTGAAGAATCCGTTATCAGGGACCAGGCTTCTTTTTCCAATGACCTGGGAGTCGATTCCCTGGATAAAATCGAAACCTTTGTGGAACTGGAGAAAGAATTCAGCATCAGGATACCGGATGAAGAAGCTGAAAAACTGACGACCGTCGGCTCGGTTATCAATTATATTATCGAGCACAAGAATTAATACGCGAAAGAACACGCAAATTAACACGCAAATTAACTCCTCGTAACATAAGATTCAAGTCGACGCAAAAATAGAAATACCTTTGTAATATGGAAGCGATCAGATCACTTGGAGGTTTTTTATGGAAGATGTTCAAAGCCATCTTCGTACACAAGAAAGATTGTTGCAAATAGGCATCGGTATGCCCGCATTCTATTCTCCTTCCGACACCAGTTTGACCCCAACTAAAAAAAATAGCAAGTCTTTACGGGGGTGTAAAGAGCTTGCTACCATCAAAAACAAACTGCTTACCCCAAAAGTAGACGAATCCCCATCCGTCTCCTAATCAAAACTTACCATTCCTTTATACTATTTTGACATCTTTTACATTTTTGTACGCTTTTATCATTGAAAAACTACGATCTCCCCGGTACAAATCCTTACGAATACCCAACTACCCTGATGGCAGATCGCTTCTTTCATCTTAGCTTCATACCCTTATTTGCTAACCAATATTTTCTAACCAAGCCTGCAATATTCGTATACCCTCTGCGAAATATTTGCAAACTCATTGTGGAATATTTGCAAAGCCGCTGTGAAACCTTTAGTCAATGACTTTACCATGAAAAAAAACCCTTTCCTCTATTGCCTCCTTTTCTTGCTGCTGAGTTGTCACCACCCGCAGGAGAAGGTCGACCCACCCGATTTCCTGGCGGATAGCAGGGATACGACGGTAAACCCCGCAGAAGATTTCTTTCTCTATGCCAACGGAGGCTGGATACGGAAGAATCCTATTCCCCCGGGAGAAAGCGATTGGGGTATAGGCCAACTGGTACAGGAAGACATCTATCTGCGCCTGAAGATGATCAATGATAAGGCAGCATCCATAAAGGCGACCAAAGGCAGCATACAGCAACTGATCGGGGATTATTGGCGCAGCGGCATGGATTCCACAGACATCGAAGAACAGGGAATAAAACCCTTGCAACCCGATCTCGACCGGATCGGCCATATCAAAAACATCCGGGACTTTGTAGCCATCCTAGCAAGAATGCATAATAATGACAACCGGGTCGTCTTTGCCGATGATGTCGTACAGGACGACAAGAACAGCGATAGCATGGTATACGAATTACAGCAAGGCGGCATCGGCATGATCAACCGCGAATATTATTTTAGCACCGATACCCAATCCGTCTCCGTACGGAAAGCCTACCGGGAATATCTCTACCGGACCTTTAAGCTCCTGGGCAGCGACAGCCTCCGCGCCCTCGCCCAGGCAGGTGCTGTCTTTCGCCTGGAAACCCGTC
Organism: Chitinophagaceae bacterium; assembly: GCA_003151295.1. Taxonomy (GTDB): domain Bacteria; phylum Bacteroidota; class Bacteroidia; order Chitinophagales; family Chitinophagaceae; genus Puia. The sequence continues at coordinate 4,166 of PLXD01000188.1, forward strand.
TGGCCTCCAGCTCCCGGAAAATGGCGGCATTGCGGATCCCCGCCGAAAACTATCAAAAAATCAGCCTCCGGGAGTTGTCGGCCCTTTGCCCGGCCATCGACTGGGTCTGGCACCTGCAAAATAGCGGGGTGAGCGATCCGCCCGATTCACTGATCATCCGGCAGCCGGAATTTTTCGAGGCCCTCAGCTACGAACTNNGCGCTTTCACCTTCTTGATCAATCCGCTCCCTATCTCGACAGTAAGACATTCAACAACCAATTCCTTTATATCCAGGTACTGACCGGCGTCAACACTACCCGTCCCCGTTGGAAAAGAGTGATCGACAACCAAGAAGGCGCCATGGGAGAAGCACTCGGCCAGATCTTCGTAAAGGAATTTTTTCCCGACAAGGCCCGCGCGCAATATGCCGGGCTGGTCGAAGAGATCCGGGAGGCTTTCCGGGAAAGGATACAGAAACTCGATTGGATGAGCGAAGGCACCCGTCACCGGGCCCTCGTCAAACTAGCCGCTATCCGCAAAAAAGTCGGTTACCCGGATAAATGGCTGAATTTCTCAGCCATGCAGATCGAAAGCGGACCCTTTGTCCTGAATATGCAAAGAGCCAACCAATGGTGGCGCAACCATAAATTCCACCAATTGGGAAAACGCGCCGATCGCGATGAATGGATCATGACCCCTCAGACCTTTAACGCGTATTACCAGGCCACCAATAACGAGATCGTCTTCCCTGCCGGCA
>PLXD01000656.1 GCA_003151295.1 Chitinophagaceae bacterium
TGCTCGGCGGAGGGACGGTAACCTATACCGATACGATCATTATCCCGGCCTCCCTGATACCGGGCAATTTCGGGCTCCTGCGCGTTGTTGCGGAAGAAACTACCGATACCGCTGCCGTAACGGCCTGTAACACCTATGGCAACGGAGAAACCGAGGACTATAGAGTAGCATTCGTCAACCCGACGAATGATGTAGGGGTCGTCCAGATCGTGGATCCGGCAGGATCCACCTGTGCGGGGGATTCCCAACTAGTGACCGTGCAGATCAAAAATTTCGGGTCGGTTCCGCAAATCGGAGTGCCTGTCACCGTGATCATCAGTACCGGGGGGACGACCGCAGCCACGCTGAACGCCGTCTATCCGGCTATAATCCCGGCCTATAGCACGGTGTCCTATACATTACAGTCCGGCTTTACGGCAGTGGCCGGGAATACCTATACCCTTACCGGTTACACAAGCCTTAGCGGGGACCAGTCCGTTTCGGATGATACGACCAAGGCAACCTTGACCACTAATACCGGATCGGGGGCCCCTACGGGGCAGGCCGAACTTTGCGGCACCGATAAGGTCTATCTCAAAGCCACCAATGCAGGAAGCGGGCAGGCCTTCTGGTATGGTAGCGCAGATGCCACTACGCCCATTGTCACCGGCGTCGATACTTCCACCGCCGTCATTCCCACCAACCATACCTATTACCTGGGACTGAATGATGGCGCCACGAGTGTCGGGCCTTCCAACAAGCAGGTTTTTCCCAGTGGGGGATACAATGTGTTTAATTATAATTTTATCAACTTCACGAGTTACGTCCCTGTCACCATACAGAGCGCCAGACTCTATATCGCTTATCCGGGCAAGATCACCTTTACGGTGGCCCAGATCAGTAATTTCGATACGGCTACCGGCAATTATAACGAGACGGATGTCTCCTCCACCACGATCAATGCATACCCGACTTATCCTACTCCTCAATACGGAGCGCTCAACGTCAATAGCACCCGCGACACGGGAGCGGTATTTTACCTCGGGCTTTCCGTCCCCACCGCAGGAAGCTATATCATATATATCTCCACCGACAGCGCCAGCATTTTCCGGAACAGCAATATCACCACCAATCCTTACCCGTTCATGATACCCGGTGTATTTTCCATTACCAGCAACAGTGCAGTCACCTCGGCTTCCCCCACCCTATACCAGCAGTATTATTATTTCTTTTACGATATGAAGATCAAGACCTCGGATTGCCCGGGCACGTCCCGGACGGCGATCGTGGCCCAAGCGGCAACGGCCCCGGTGATCAGCCTGAGCGGGAATGTGTTCACCAGCACGGCGGCCCTCGGTTACCAATGGTACCTGAATGATTCCTTACTGGTAGCCGGGACAAATCAGAACGATACCGCCTTTTCGAACGGCTCCTATAAAGTGGTCGTGACAGACAGTACCGGATGCACGCAGACTTCCAACTCTATTACCTATTCTTCTTCAAACGACGGCGGAGCTATTTCCCTGCAGGCCTTCCCGAATCCCAACCAGGGCAGCTTTACCCTCGATTTCACCGTTGCTTCGGCCAACAGTGTGGATGTGATGCTCATCGACATGCTCGGGCAGGTAGTATATCACCAGAGCTATTCCGATTTCAGCGGCGATTTCAGTAAACAGATCTATGGAGGAAATTTAAGTTCGGGCATGTACTATCTGAAGGTGCTGATCGGGACCAAATCCTATGTGAAGAAGATACTGATCAAAAGATAGCACTTAGTTAGAAGATAACACTCAGCCTTCTAATATACGGGCGGCCGGTCGCCTTCCACCCTGCATTCCACCCTGGTCATCTTGCCGGCAATCACTTCGGCAGGCGCGATATTATTGTGGGCATCCCACCCGTTGGAATAAAACAGCGCTCCCTTTTTTACAAAAAGGGAATAATGCCCCGGAGGAAGATAGGCTACAAAATAACCTTTGTCGTCCGTTTCGACCTGCCTGATCCTCTTAGTGCTGATCGCAGAATAATAGGGCGTTTGTCCCTGCCGGGTCGCCTGGTTTGTATTTGTCAGTTCGTAAATGAAGACAGTGGCCCTGATCCGTTGAGGAGATGCGGGTTTGCGGTCCGGAGAAGGCATTTGATTACCGGCCATGAGATATACATTTCCCTCGATGCCCTGGTTCTGAGAAAATCCCGGCAGCCCCCCCGGCAAAACGGTATGGGCCATCAGGAACGCTCCTAAAAAAATACTTGCGCTGTTCAATGGCAGGAATTAAGTAAAAAACAAAGTTAACGGAAAGCTATTGGTGATACAATGGGTAAATGATATATTGCGTGGCTAATTGTTTTTGTCAATTGAAAAATTACCTGCATGCTGCAACCCTGGCAAACCGGAAAAGTTATACGGATTGAAAATGAAACGGACAGTACGCGCCGGTTCTGGATCCAATTACCCGAAATGAAATCCTTCGACTTCAAACCCGGTCAGTTCGTGACCCTGGATCTTCCCATTCATGAGAAACCGGGAAAACGCTGGCGCAGCTATTCGATCGCATCCTGGCCGGATGGTTCCAATATATTGGAATTGGTGATCGTGTTACTGGAAGGGGGGGCGGGGACCCATTATCTCTTTAATGAAATAAAGACCGGAAGTGAAATAACGCTTCGGGGTCCGCAAGGGGTCTTCGTCCTCCCGGNNGTAGCCCCTTTCCGCTCGATGGCGCATCACCTGCTGGAGAATAAGATCCCTCACGAGCAGGTTTACCTGATCTTCGGATGCCGGAAATACGGGGATTGCCTATATCGGGCGGAATTGAAGGAGCTGGAAAAGTTGTCTCCCCGATTTCATTATATCCCGGTTTTTTCGCGGGAGACCCCCGAGGATGCCGCCACCAGGACCGGCTATGTACACGCTATCTATGAAGAGATTTGCCGCAGCAAGTCACCGGCAAACGGCCCCGAACTCCGACCGGCGTCCTTCTATTTATGCGGTTGGAAAAATATGATCGATGAGGCCAAACAACGTATACAGATGCTGGGATTCGACCGCAAATCGATACACCAGGAATTATATGGATGATTCCAAGGGGAGAAAAGCAACGGATAACGGATAGTAGGAGTAATAAGGCAATAAGGACTGATTAGAAGGCGTTTTCCTTGCTTAGCTTTTCCTTACTCAACAGTTTTTTGCGGAGTGAAGCATCGATCACCCCATTTTCGGATTCCTGCATGTTGTCTTTTACGGTCGTACTGATAGGTATTACCGGGATCGTCAACTCCCGCATTTTCAGCTCCAGGTTGATATAATCTTTCTGCAGCTCCAGGATCTCGGCATGGTTAAGGATCATTTCTTTTTCGTACTGGTTCATCCGGTTGCGATCTTTTGCGATCTTGCGCTTTTTCAGCATGAATCCTATCCACCCCGAGAACAGAACGATCGTCATTGCTATGAGGGGATTGAGAGTGATCTCAAAAGTAACCATGGTCATTAAAATTAAGGTTCAGAACGGGTTCATTCAATTTTCGAAAAGCAGATCCTATCCCCTCAGGCAGGGGCGATGCATCCCTAAATAGGATCGGCTAAGGTAAAGATTTGAAAAAAATCAGGAAATTTGTTTATCCACAATATCCCGGAGCGTGTGAATAGCAACCCTCTCCTGTTGCATGCTATCCCGGTAACGAATCGTCACGGTATTATCCTCTTTCGTCTGGTGGTCCACGGTAACGCAGAAAGGCGTACCGATGGCATCCATGCGCCGGTAACGTTTGCCAATCGCATCTTTCTCTTCGTAGAAACAGCGGAAATGGGGTTTGTTGGCATCCATGATTGCACGGGCTATCTCCGGCAGGCCGTCCTTTTTGGTCAGGGGCAGCACGGCAAGCTTGATAGGGGCCAGTTTAGGGGGGAGTTTCAGGACCACGCGGCTATCCTGTTTCTCAGCCGTGCTCAGGTCTTCCTCCCAATAGGCTTCGCTGATGATCATCAGGAAAGTGCGGTCAAGGCCGATGGAAGTCTCGATGACATAGGGAATATAATTCTGGTTAATTTCCGGGTCGAAATACTGCATCTTCTTCTTACTGTACTCCTGGTGGCTGCGAAGATCAAAATCGGTTCGGGAGTGTATACCCTCTACCTCTTTGAACCCGATCGGGAAATCGTATTCGATATCACAGGCCGCGTCCGCATAATGCGCCAGCTTCACGTGGTCATGGAAGCGGTATTTCTCTTTCGGGATGCCGAGGCTGAGATGCCATTGCATCCGTTCGTTCTTCCAGTATTCATACCACTCCTTTTGTGTGCCCGGACGGATGAAGAACTGCATTTCCATCTGTTCGAACTCGCGCATGCGGAAGATGAACTGGCGGGCGACGATCTCATTGCGGAAGGCTTTGCCGGTCTGGGCGATGCCGAAGGGGATCTTCATGCGGCCGGTCTTCTGGACGTTGAGAAAATTCACAAAGATGCCCTGGGCCGTTTCGGGGCGCAGGTAAATTTCACTGGCCTCTTCCGCCACGCTGCCGAGCTGGGTGGAGAACATCAGGTTGAACTGCCGGACGTCCGTCCAATTGGAAGTGCCGCCGACGCTACATTTTATTTTCCGGTCCTCGATCAGCTTTTTCAGCCCCGGGAAATCAACGGCGGCAAGCAGGCGGTCCATTTCGGCCAGGAGTGCTTCGGCTTCCACTTTTTTGCCGGTTGCTTCAAGTTCATCCGCATGAGCTTCTATGAGGTGGTCGACCCGGTATCTTTTTTTACTGTCTTTGTTATCGATCATGGGATCGCTGAAATTGTCCACATGGCCGCTGGCCTTCCAGGTAGTAGGATGCATGAAAATGGCAGCGTCGATACCGACAATATTCTCACGCAGTTGGGTCATGCTCTTCCACCAGTAGTCCCGGATATTCTTCTTCAGCTCGCTGCCCCACTGACCATAGTCATAGACGGCGCTCAACCCGTCATATATTTCACTGGAAGGAAAGATAAACCCGTATTCTTTACAATGCGAGATGATCGCCTGAAATCTTTTGTTGTCGTTTGCCATAAGGAGGCAAAGATAATAGCTTATGACAAATAGCTGAAAGCTTATAGCCGTACTTATAATAAATTTGGGAACTTAGCACTTTGCTAACTATTAGCCAACAGCTATAAGCCCGCATTTATGAGCATCCAATTCAAAGAACGGAAGATCCCCCCGCTGGAACGATTTGGTGTATACTACCTGGACCTGTTCCGGAAAAAAGATCTGACGCATCATGCTTTTGACTTTTCAGATGAAACGCTGGCCGCCAGGGTTACCCGAATTTCCGCAAAGGGCATCCTCCTCTCGGCCCTGGTAGGATTGGTATGTGTCTGGCCGACGGTCTATATCGGGGTGTTGAAGCAGGACGAGCCCTGGTTTATTCAATACTCCTGGGTGGGGGGCGTGTCCCTGCTCTCTATCCTCATCGAATTCTACCTGCTGTTCCTCATTGCCCTCCGGGCGGTCCATGAGGTCAGCGACCTGATCAATATGCGGGCACATGATCACGATTTCCTGAGGAGCGGGCCTTTCAGCATTACCAATATCCTTTCCCGGGCCGCTTTGGAGATACAGGATCCAGAGTTGCATATTCTGGGGATCGATCCCTTTAAAAGAGTATCTAAGAAGAACCTCCTATTACTGGGCCTGCTATACAAGTGCAAGATCCTTCTTACCAATTTCTTGGCGAAATGGCTGTTGCTCCATACGGTCGGCCCCATAGTCGGCGGTGTTTCCATCTATTATATCGCCCTGCCGGTGGAATGCTTCTGGAATGCCGTAGTCATTCGCCGGGTAGTGAGGGAAGCGCGGCTGCGGCTGTTCGGCTTCGCCCTCTCCAATCATGTGGCGGATCACCTGATACAGGAGAATGTGCTGCACAGGCTCCCGGAACAAGCAAGGATCGCCTGCCTGCGGGCTATCGGCAATGCGGTGGTGCTGGCCCGCAATTATCATCCCAATATGATCGTATTGCTCCTCCGCATCCAACATCTGTTGCACATGAATAAGGATCATCATTACGACGACTGGAACCTATTCCTGGAGGCTTTACGGACAGCCACTGAAAAAGAGCGCTTTTTCCTGCTGAACCTGTTCACGATCGCGGCAGCTTTCGACGGGAGGATCTCGCGTCTGGAAGCCGATAATATGAAGGATGCGTATGGATCCTATTATGAACAATACCTTCCCAGGCTAATGCAACTGACCCATCATCTCCACAATGGCAGGCTGAATGCAGCCGCGGCGCTTTGTAAGATCGATTTTACTGTCGGGTGAGTTTTGCAGCTTTACAGGGTAGTTTGCAATAGCAGACTATTTCAGTTTCTCATTGTCCTGATGACGCCGCGCATCGCGGATATCTTTCTTCTCGAAATTCTTTTGGAGGGCGGACGTCAGATCTACTCCCGTCTGGTTGGCTATGCATAGCAGCACCCAAAGCACATCCGCCAGTTCATCGGACAATTCCTTTCCCTTGTCCGATTCCTTAAAGGACTGGTCCCCATACAACCGGCCCATAAGCCTGGCTACCTCTCCGACCTCCTCTGTCAGGATGGCCATATTGGTGAGTTCGCTGAAATAGCGCACGCCGGTCGTTTGGATCCATCCATCTACTAGCTGCTGCGCTTCCTTTATTGAGATCGCTTGTTCCGGCAACCTATTCGTTTGTCCTGACATACTGATCGTTTGTTACGGCAATCTATTATTTCAGATCCACTTAAGCATTTGCAAAAGCATGCACCTGGTATCTTTGCCTATTCATTTATTTCCCGTTCACTCTTTGTTTTTTGTGTCCATGAGGATCGTCACCGGGCCGTCATTCAGCAGCTCTACTTTCATATCGGCGCCGAATGCTCCTGTAAAGATCTTTTTCCCAAGATCGGTTTCCAGCCGGCTTATCATTTCCTCATAGAGGGGCAAGGCCAGGCCGGGTTTGCAGGCACGGATATAAGAGGGTCGATTGCCTTTTTTGGTGGAGGCATACAAGGTAAACTGGCTCACCAGCAGGAGATCGCCACCGGTCTGTTTCAGGGAACGATTCATAACACCTTCCTCATCATTAAAGATACGCAGGTTGACGATCTTTCCGCTCAGCCAGGCGATATCTTCCGCCGAATCCGAATCTTCTATCCCGATCAATACCAAAAGCCCGGCTCCAATGGCAGCTCTCCCTTCGCCTTCGATCGTTACGACGGCCCGGATCACCCGCTGGATTACTGCACGCATAATAATTATTTTTTTTAACTTGTATCTTCAGTAATAATAAATATGAAAATAGATATTGCCAAAGAAATAATTTTCCGGACGGCGCGCAGTGGCGGGAAAGGCGGACAGAACGTCAACTAAGTGGAAACCATGGTGGAGGGGTATTTCCATATTGCCGATTCCGCATTGCTGACTGATCGTGAAAAGAACACCCTCCTGGAAAAACTGGCCAGGAAGATCAATTCGGAAGGGTTTCTGCAGGTCAGGTCCCAGACTTACCGGACACAGCTCGGCAATAAGGAAGAGGTGATCAAAAAGATGAATGAGCTGATGGCACAGGCCCTGAAAAAGCAGAAGAAGCGGATAGCGACCAAGCCC
>PLXD01000287.1 GCA_003151295.1 Chitinophagaceae bacterium
CAATGAGCAAGCAAGAAAGGAGTTGGAAGCCAGGGCTGCCGGGGGTGGGGTTCAGATCTCCTGGGTGGATTCGGCGGATGCCCTGTCGGAGCATCCCGATGCGATCGCTTATTTCGATCTGTCATTTGAAATGAATGCCGGCCGTGTAGAGCAACTCCGTCAATTGTTTCCGAAACCAGTCATTATTAATTCAGTGGTCCATACCGTGGAGCAGATCGGTCAGCCTTTTATCCGCATCAATGCATGGTCAGGCTTCCTGGAAAGAAAGATCTGTGAAATAGCCTTTTTGCGGGAGGACGCGAATGAACGCGAAGAGGAAGACGCGAATGGACCCGAAGATGGAAACGCGAATGAACGCGAAAAAAAGAAGGTAGCGGCGGTTTTGGATCGGTTGAACTGGCAGTATCTTGTGGTTCCTGATATTCCCGGGATGATCAGTGCGCGGATTCGCTGACAGGCCTGCAAAATATCTATTCTTTGCTGGCAGCCTGGAAATAACTGATCCGTGCTATAAAATGTCGGATCTGTTGAAAAGGGAAGCTCTTAGCCCAGATTAAAATATCGTTAAAATTCATCGAATAGAATCGAATAGAAATGCCCCTGCGATGAAATATTGATACAGCTACCGAGACAGTNNACAGCCGGTATTTGCCTTTCGAATAATGGCGAATCCCTATTACTCTATCAAAATAGTGAGCAGAAAAATCATGCTGACTGGTTACAGCCGGCTATTGAAAAAGCGATGCGGGAGACGGGGTATAAGCTCAGCGATCTTCAAGCCGTCGCCGTCACCGCAGGCCCTGGTTCCTATACCGGATTACGCGTAGGAATGGCTACAGCAAAGGGTTTGTGCTATGCCTTGCGGATCCCCCTGATCACAGAGAACACCTTGAAAGTGATGGCGTTGGCCGCAAAGGAGCAGTTGCCGGGTTTCGACGGTCTGCTTTGTCCCATGATCGATGCCAGACGGATGGATGTGTTTACAGCAGTCTATCAAACCGACCTGGTAGCCTGTATGCCTCCACAGGCCATGACCGTCGGGCAGGGGTCGTTCGACCGCTGGCTGGAGCTGGGAAATGTTTCGTTCTTTGGCGGAGGCAGTAATAAGTGTAAACCACTAATTTCGGTTCCGCACGCACATTTTGTCCAAATAAGATATCATGCAGGATATCTGGGAGTTTTGTCTTTTCAATTATATTTACACCACGAATTCGCCGACACTATCTATTGTGAACCCGCTTATACCAAAGAATTCTACACTCATAATAGAAAATGACCATATTATCATTTTAAGTTGATTATGATGTTTTATTTGGAGACTAGGGATTAAATTTGTTAATCCTTATCTTGTATCTTGTTGAAATTCAAAAATGGTAATCGCTCATGAGCTTAACGATGAACAATAATTATTGGATGGTTGTAAACGCAGAGGGTTCCGAAGGAACTCCTGTAAAAGTGGATTTCCTAAATCTGAAGAAGGGCGCCTTAATTTTAAGGGCATTAAATCACAAGCTACGTCAGCAGATCATCCGGTTACTGGATGAAAACAAAAGACTCACCGTGACAGAGATCTATGTCCACCTCCGGTTGGAACAGTCTGTCGCCTCGCAGCACCTCGCCATCTTACGAAGGGCCGGAATCGTTAAAACCCAACGAGACGGGAAGTTTATCTATTACATTATCAACCATGAGAGACTGGCTGATATCATGAAATGTGTAGATCAACTGATTTAGCTTTTTCAACTGATTGATTAGCCTTTTGTTGTCTACTTTTGCCGGTTTTTGTCTGTGGTGTGGTTGTGGCTGCTCTTGCCGCCCGGTTTCCAGGTATTAACATTCCTGCAGGAGGGTTGTATCCCTCCGGATCTGTAAGAATTGCTAACTTTGCACAAAATCAACAGGTATGTTTATTAAACAACTATATACCGGCTGTTTGAGTGAAGCAGCTTATTATATTGAGAGTCAGGGGGAAGCCGCCGTAATCGATCCTTTGCGGGATATCGATAGCTATCTGCGTCTGGCAGCAGAGCGGAATGCAACTATCAAGTATATATTCGAAACTCATTTTCATGCGGATTTCGTCAGCGGCCACCTGGATCTTGCCAAGGCAACAGGGGCACCCATTATTTATGGACCGGGAACGGAGACGAATTTTGTGATTCATGAGGCCTCCGATGGGGAAATTTTCAAATTAGGGGAGATCAGTATTGAGGTATTACATACGCCCGGACATACCTTGGAATCATCCTGTTACCTGGTGAGGAAACCGGACGGTNNATGCCATTTTCACCGGAGATACTTTGTTCGTGGGAGATGTCGGAAGGCCGGATCTCAGCAGCGGCAATCTTAGTAAAGAGCAGTTGGCCGGCCTGTTATATGATTCTCTTCGGGTAAAGGTCCTTCCTTTGCCGGGCGAAACGATCGTGTACCCGGCGCATGGGCCCGGCAGCAGTTGCGGGAAGAACCTGGGGCCGAATACTTTCAGTACGATCGCGGAAGAAAAGCAGGGAAATTATGCTTTGAAGGCAGCATCGAGGGAAGCATTCAT
>PLXD01000598.1 GCA_003151295.1 Chitinophagaceae bacterium
TACTTTTTTTTGCGCCTTTTTGCCCTTTCTCCTTTTTTTGCTCACGGGCTCTTCCCCTGACCTATCTTCCGGTTCTTACCGCCAGGATGACGGGCGAGTTTTTTTAAAACCGGCGGACGAACACAAGACCCTCCCTATCGGCGCAAATGCACCGGATTTCAACCTTCCCGGCGTAGATGGAAAGATGTACAGCCTGGCTTCCTTTAAAACGGCCCCGGTACTGGTGATCGTCTTTACCTGCAATCATTGCCCGACGGCCCAGGCTTACGAGGACCGGCTTATCCAGCTTACAAAAGACTACCGTAACAGGGGCGTGGCGGTCCTGGCGATCATGCCCAATAATCCGGAGTCGATCCGGCTCGATGAACTGGGTTATACGGATATGGGGGACAGCTTTGAAGAAATGAAGCGCCGTTCAGCCGACAAGCACTATAACTTTCCTTATTTATTCGACGGGAAGACGGAAGAAATTTCCAGAAAATACGGCCCTATCGCCACACCTCATGTTTTCATTTTCGATAAGGACCGGAAACTGCAATACAGCGGACGCATGGATGATGTGGAAAAGCCCACCAAGACCCCCAATACACTGGATACCCGGAATGCCATCGATGCTCTCCTGAGCAATAAGGAAGTTGCTGTAAAAACGACAAAAGTATTCGGTTGCTCGATCAAGTGGGCGGAAAAGAGCGATTGGATCAGCAAGGCAAAGGAAGAATGGGCGAAGGAGCCGGTTAAACTGGATACGATCACGGCGGATGGGATTAAAGACCTGGTAAAGAACAATTCTAATAAGCTCAGGCTGATCAATGTCTGGGCTACCTGGTGCGGTCCCTGTGTAACGGAGTTCCCCGACTTTGTTGACATGAACAGAATGTACCGCCGAAGGGATTTCGAATTTATCAGCATCAGCGCCGACGAGCCGGCCAAAAAAGCAAAGGCCCTGGAGTTCCTGCAGAAGTCGCAGGCTTCCAACACCAATTATATCTTCAACATCGACGATAAATACAAACTGATAGAGGCCATCGATCCCAAATGGCAGGGCGCCCTTCCCTATACATTATTGGTAGAGCCCGGCGGTAAGATCGTGTATGCCAAAGAAGGGCCTATCGATCCTGCGGCCATGAAGAAGGCGATCGTAGACGACCCCATGATCGGGCGTTATTATTAACATTTATCATGCTCACAGGAATGCCGATAACTCCAAACAGGAGTAGTCTGGACGGGATCACTCCCAAAACATGGATATGATTGAATAAATTTCAATCATATCCATGTTTTTTTGAATAAATCAAAACCTACAATCGATTACACCTGAAGATTTTGATTTAACTTTTTTTGAAATTCCCTCACAATTCAGCAATGCCGCTGCCATTTCCACGTTGTTTAACAGGATTTGAAAATTAACTACTTACTGATTAACGCATTTTACGCTTAAAATCAATTCAATGAGAAAACTATTACTACTGCTTTGTGGCCTTATTGTGTTTTGTAGCCAGCTCTTTGCGCAGGTTCGGACAATAAGGGGAAAGGTGGTGGATGAAAAGGGAAACCCCGTTGCAGGGGCTACCATTCAGGTTAAGGGTTCCGGTTTTGGCACTTCTACGACAATCGACGGCAATTTCACCATCCGGGTTTCTTCCGCAGATAAAAAACTGGTCATTTCCTCCATCAATTTTGTTACCAGGGAAGCTAATATTGCCGACAACCTCCTCATCTCCTTGCAATCCTCGACAGGCAACCTGGATGAAGTCGTGGTTACGGCTTATGGGAATACGCGGAAAAAGGCATTCACCGGCACCGCCAATACGGTAAACGCCGCTCAGTTTAAAGATCAGCAAGTAAGTTCCATCACAAACACCCTGCAGGGCGAAGCCAGTGGTGTACTGGTAGTCAATGCCAACGGCCAGCCCGGTGAAAATCCCGATGTACGGATACGGGGTATTGGTTCCATAAATGCATCGGCCGATCCCCTGATCATCCTGGACGGGGCTCCCTACGGAGGATATCTTAGCAGTATTAATCCCAATGATATAGAAAGCATTACTGTTTTAAAAGATGCTTCTTCAACGGCCTTGTACGGATCACGCGCTTCCAATGGCGTCCTTCAGATCACAACCAAGTCAGGTAAAGGCACTCCAAAAGTGTCTGTTTCCGGCGTGAGGGGGAATTCCCAACGCGCTGTACCGGATTATAAATATGTCAATAACAATCAGTTATATGAATTGACCTGGGAAGCGCTGCGCAATCAGGCAAATATAACCCCCGGCATTATGCCCCCTGCAAGTGGCGGCTCGCCGGAAGAGTATGCCAGCCAAAGTGTAGTCAACACCCTGGTATACAACCCTTTTGGATGGGCCGAACCCGTCGGATTGGACGGCAAGATCGTCGCGGGGGCAAAAAACCGCTGGAACGAGAACTGGACGAACGATCTAACCCGTATGGCCGGCAGAACGGACATCAATTTGTCAATCGCCGGCGGGGGCGACCGGACAAAATATTTTATATCGGGTGGTTACCTGGATGATGCAGGCATTCCCCTGGAATCCCGGTTTCAAAGGTATTCGGGACGCATGAACGTAGAAACGAAAGTGAACGATTGGCTGAATGTAGGGCTGAACACGAACCTCTCCTATTCAACACAGAATTATCCCACGCAGGGGGGGACCGCCTATGCAAATGTGATCGGTTGGATCCGCGGCACTTCGGGCATTTATCCCGAGTACCTGAGAGATACCGCTACCGGCGCTTTTATCACAGACGCCAATGGCAATAAACAATTCGACTATGGAAATAACGGACCCTTAAAGCGTCCTCTGACCCCGGGCTCCAATCCGGCCGGTACCGCCGCGCTAAATCCGACCGTCTATGACCGCACGATCACTTCCGTCAGCGGCTTCGCCGAAGCAAAGATCCTGGACGGCTTGAAATTCAGGACGCAATATGCCCTGGACCTCTTCCAGACACAATTCAGCCAGTTCTACAAACCATTTGTAGGAGATGGGGCCGCCTATGGTGGAAGCAGTGAGAAAAAACAGACCAATTCTACCAATCAGACCTTTACCAACACCTTGNNGTTGCGGGAATGGAAGCTTACCGGTTTCACCAGGAAGTAGTGGATGCAGTAGCCAGGGGATTTACCTTCCCCGGAGCCACGCAATTGCAGTATGGCAGCATTCCCTTTACAGCCACTTCTTACGCGTATGACAACAGGATGGTCAGCTATTTCAGCCGCCTGAACTATGATCTGACCGATAAATATCATTTGTCGCTCTCTTTAAGAAGCGATGGCTCCAGCCGCTTTGCAGATTCTGTCAGATGGTGAACGTTCTGGTCCGTAGGAGGCGCCTGGAATATCAACAGAGAGGATTTCGCAAAAGGGATCCGTGGCCTGAGCGATCTTAAATTAAGAGCAACCTACGGAACGACGGGCAACCAGATCTTCCTGGATCAGAATAATAATCCCATTTATTTCCCTTACCTGGCTACCTATGCAGCTGGGGCTAATATCGCAGGGTATGCCGGCTCCGCCATTGCGAATGTCGGCAACGGGAGGCTCACCTGGGAAAGTCAGAATGACCTCGACCTTGGCATCGATTTCGGGTTCCTGAACAGTAGGATCACAGGGTCTGTCACTTATTTCGACAGAAGATCCAACCGCTTATTCTTTGCCCGCGACCTGCCTCCCTCC
>PLXD01000327.1 GCA_003151295.1 Chitinophagaceae bacterium
GCAGGGTGGAGATCCCCATTTTGGAGAATACTTTCAGCAGGCCGTCGTTTACAGCTTTGATATAGTTCTTCTTCAACTGTTCGGCATCCTGGTCTGTGATCAGTTTATCCATGAGCTTCATGTCGCGGATGGTAGACAGTGCCAGGTAGGGGTTGATGGCGGTGGCTCCGAAGCCGATCAGGCAGGCGAAATGGTGCACTTCCCATACGTCCCCGGCTTCTACGATGATACCGACCTGGCCGCGGAATCCTTTCCGGATCAGGTGATGGTGAACGGCGGAGGTAGCCAGCAGGGAGGGGATGGGGGCGTGGTCGGAATCGATGGCCCTGTCCGAGAGAACCAGCACTTCGAAACCGTCGTTCACGGCGTCTGCTGCATAGCGGCAGAGTCTGTCGAGTCCTGCCTGTAGGGACCCGGGTTTCCCGTCGGCCCTGAAATAGGTCTGGAGGGTCTTGGCCTGGAAGACGCCGGTATCGATACTCCTGATCTTTTCCAGTTCATGATTGTTCAGCACAGGATGTTTCAGGGCTACGCTATGACAGGCGAGCGGATCTTCTTCCAGGAGATTGCTGTTGCCTCCGACAAAAGATGCCAGGGACATCACCAGGCGTTCGCGGATCGGATCGATCGGCGGAATGGAGACCTGGGCAAAGAGTTGTTTGAAATAGCTGCTGAGGTGTTGGGGTTGGTCGCTTAGCACGGCCAGGGGCACATCGCTTCCCATGGAGCCCAGCGGTTCTTTTCCGTCGATGGACATCGGGGCGATGATCATTTCCAGGTCCTCGGTAGAATAGCCGAATGCTTTCTGGTATTTGAAGATCTGGTCGTGTTCGAGATGGGTAAAGAGCACCCGGGGTTCAGGCAGTTCTTCCAGCCGGATCTTATATTTATTCAGCCATTCTGCGTAGGGTTTCTGGGAGCAGATGGTCTTTTTCAGTTCTTCATCGCTGATGATCCGTTCCTGTTCGAGGTCTACTACGAACATTTTTCCGGGTTGCAGTCTTCCTTTCTCTTTGATCAGGGCCGGATCTACGGGCAGGGCGCCGGTCTCCGAGGCCATGATCACACGGTCGTCCGTGGTGACGCAGTAGCGGGAGGGGCGCAGGCCGTTACGGTCCAGGGTGGCGCCGATGATCCTGCCATCCGTGAAGCTGATAGAGGCCGGTCCGTCCCAGGGCTCCATGATCGAAGCATGAAATTCGTAGAAGGCTTTTTTCACGGGGTCCATCTGTTCATTGCCATCCCAGGCTTCCGGGATCAGCATCATCATGACATGGGGAAGGGACCGCCCGCAAAGGGTGAGCAGTTCTATGACATTGTCGATGCAGGCAGAGTCCGATTGTCCTGCAGTGACGATCGGCAGCAGCATGTCCATTTCTTCCTTGGTAAAATAGGGAGAGGTAAGTCCTTTTTCACCGGTCTTAAGCCAGTTCAGATTGCCTTGCAATGTGTTGATCTCTCCGTTATGGGCGATATAGCGGAAGGGCTGCGCCAGTTTCCAGGAGGGGAAGGTATTGGTAGCAAAGCGGGAATGTATCAGTCCGAAGGCCGAGACGATCCTCTTGTTGCTGAGGTCCGGAAAATAATGCCTGACCTGTCCGCTGGTCAGTTGACCTTTATAGACGACGGTCTTATAAGAGAGGGAGGCGACATAAAAGCCGATCGCGTCCTTTTTGATCGTGTTATCGATGGTGTGGCTTGCGTAGTTGCGCAGCAGGAAAAGCTTTCTTTCGAAGTCGTCGGGGTCTGTGATATGATCGGGGCAGGCTATGAAGACCTGTTCCATATCCGGTTCTACGGAAAGGGCTGTAGGTCCGATCTGATCGGGGTTCACGGGTACCTTGCGATAGCCGAGGATTTCGAGTCCGAGTTTTTCCGCGGAGCGGTTGAAAATATCGCGGCATTCCTCCTTGAGTTGGATGTCCCTGGGGAAGAAGAGCATACCGACGCCATATTTTCCATAGGCGGGAAGGTGAATGCCCAGCTTGACACATTCGTCAAAAAAGAACTCATGGGGAGTCTGGATCATGATCCCGGCACCATCTCCCGTATTACTCTCGCAGCCGCAGGCCCCGCGATGTTCCATGTTTTCCAGGATCGTTAATGCGTCGGAAACGATCTGGTGAGATTTGTTGCTCTTGATATTAGCGACAAAGCCAATACCGCAGGCATCACGTTCGAACTCCGGGGCGTATAAACCTTTGATTGCCATATTCAAAAAATAGGTGATTAGAATTTTTTCAATGTTTATGTATAATCTTAGATATTATTCTAAGAAGAATAGTAGGCAATCGAATAAAATTACAGAAAAAAAGATTATTAATGAATTTTTGTAACCCATTTTTTTCTCCACAAACCTTACCGGTGGCGGCTGTCCCCGCCTAAACCAGGTAGCCGAACAGGTCATCATTCTTATTCAGTTCGGTATAATGGATATTATACCGGTCCATATTTCCGATCAATATTTTATAGTCTTCTTTGGCGCTTAATTCTATGCCTACCAGGGCGGGTCCTGTTTCCTTATTATGTTTCTGCATGTATTCGAACCGGGTAATATCGTCTTCGGGTCCGAGTACATGGTTGACGAACTCTTTCAGGGCGCCTGGACGTTGGGCGAAGCGGATCATGAAATAGTGTTTCAGGCCTTCGTACTGCAGGGAGCGTTCCTTGATCTCCTGCATCCGGTCGATATCGTTATTGCCACCGCTGACGATACAGACAACGGTTTTCCCTTTTATCGAGGCGGCGAAGTCGTCCAGGGCAGCGATAGACAGGGCTCCGGCCGGTTCGACTACAATCGCGTCTTCATTATACAATTGCAGGATCGTGGTGCAGACCTTTCCTTCGGGCACGAGGTGTATGGAGTCCAGCACTTCCCTGCAGATCTGGAAGGTGAGGTCGCCTACTCTTTTGACCGAGGCTCCGTCTACGAATCTTTCGATATTTTCCAGGGTGACGGGGTGGCCGGCTTTGAAGGCTTCGAACATGGAGGGGGCTCCTTCGGGTTCTACGCCTATTATTTTTGTTTTCGGGGAGTAGGTCTTGAAATAGGAACCTATGCCGGAGGCGCATCCGCCGCCGCCTACCGGGACGAAGAGCCAGTCAATGGGGTCACCTATTTCCAGGACGGGATCTTCCAGGATCTCGACGGCTACTGTGCCTTGTCCTTCGATGATCCTGGGATGATCGAAGGGGGGGATGAAGGTCATGCGGTTCTCTTCGGTAAATTGCCTGGCTGCGACGGCGCAGTCGTCGAAGGTATCGCCAATAAGCCGGATCTCGACATTGCCTTCCCCGAACATTTTTGTCTGGTTCACTTTTTGTTTGGGGGTGATGATGGGCATGAATACGACCCCTTTCACTCCCAGTTTCCTGCAGGAATAGGCGAATCCCTGCGCATGATTGCCTGCGCTAGCGCACACCACGCCCTGTTGCAATTGTTCAGCGGGCAGGCTGATCATCATGTTATAGGCCCCTCTTAATTTATAAGAGCGAACTACCTGCAGGTCTTCTCTTTTCAGGAAGATCCGGCAGTCATATTTACGGGAAAGGTTGTGATTCAAGGTCAGGGGTGTCCTTATCACGACTTTTTTCAGCCGTTCCGCCGCTTTGTGGAATTCGAGTAAAGGACTTGTATGTGTTTTTGCGTTCATATTGCTATTTTTTCCTGCGGGATTGCGGAGCAAGCCAATGCTGGTTTTGCCCCGCAATCTTTTAGGAAATATTAAGTCGACCTCTTCAATCCGGTTTCCCTCATTATTACAGTTGACGCTCTATTATGTTCGATCCGAAAGGTTCGATCCGATCGGGCTCAGGCTAAGGTTTCTTTCTTGCCAGCTACTGCGTCGGCCGGCTTTTGATTTTCCGGGCGGAGGCCTCTGACGGTTTTGCCTGTCTGCCACATTTCGCTTTCGCGCAATTCTTTCAGTTCGGCGTCCAGTTTTTCGCGGTAATCGACCTGGCTATTGGAATCGATGGAGCGCTGGGATTCTTTACCGGCGGCAACGCTTTCATACAGTTCGGTGAAGACCGGCAGGGTAGCGTCGCGGAATTTCTTCCACCAGTCGAGGGCTCCGCGCTGAGCGGTTGTGGAGCAGTTGGCATACATCCAATCCATTCCGTTCTCTGCTACCAGTGGCATGAGGGATTGGGTGAGTTCCTCTACCGTCTCATTGAAAGCTTCGGAAGGGGTATGGCCTTTTTTCCGCAGCACTTCGTACTGGGCTGCGAAGATACCTTGTATGGCTCCCATCAGGGTGCCTCTTTCGCCTGTCAGATCACTGTATACTACTTTCCGGAAATCCGTTTCGAACAGGTAGCCGCTGCCTACGGCGATGCCCAAGGCCACGACCCTGTCTTTTGCTTTGCCGGTCGCATCCTGAAAGATCGCATAGCTGCTGTTCAGCCCGCGGCCCTGGAGGAACATCCTGCGCAGGGAGGTGCCGGATCCTTTGGGAGCCACCAGGAAAACATCCACGTCTGCGGGGGGGATGATGCCGGTCTGTTCTTTGAAGGTGATACCGAAGCCATGGGAGAAATACAGGGCTTTCCCTTTGGTCAGGTGTTTTTTAACGGTCGGCCACAATTGAATCTGTGCCGCGTCGCTCAGCAAATAGCAGATGATGGTGCCTTTTTCGAGGGCTTCTTCTATATCGAATAGAGTCTTACCGGGTACGAAACCGTCGCGGACGGCTTTATCCCAGGACTTGGAATTCTTGCGTTGACCAACGATCACGTTGATGCCGTTGTCTTTCTGGTTCAGCGCCTGGCCGGGGCCCTGCACGCCGTAGCCGATGACGGCTACCACTTCATTTTTCAATACCTGTTGTGCTTTGGCCAGGGGAAATTCTTCGCGGGTTACTACATTTTCCTCTACGCCGCCGAAATTTAATTTTGCCATGATTATCTGTTTATTGGTTTGTTTAAAAATTTACATCGTGAAGACCTCATCCTGCTTATCCAGGAATTCGTTTTCTACCACTTCTTCGCTGGGTTCCGTCATTTCGAATTCTTTTAATTTCTCATGGAAGCTATTGCTGCCTTTTATGATGGCTACTCTTGCGCTGCGAACGAATTCGATGAGGCCAAAAGGTTCCAGCACTTCGACGAGCCGGTCCGTCTCTTCGCGTTGACCGGTCGTTTCGAATACCGTATAATCCTTCCTGATCACGACGGCCCTGGCGCCGTATTCCCGAAGGAGCCTTTCCACCTTCACTTTTTCGGCGATCTCATCGGTAGGTACCTTGTACAGGGCCATTTCCTGCCAGATGATCTCCTCATTGGTGTTATAGTAGACCTTGATGATCTCCACCTGTTTTTCGATCTGGCGGGATAGTTTCCTCACCACCTCTTCCGTCTCGTTGATCACGATGGTAAAGCGGTGGATACCTTCCACTTCGGAAGGGGAGGTGTTGAGGCTCTCGATATTGATCTTACGGCGGGAGAAAATGATGGCGATCCGGTTAAGGAGTCCGATCTGATTCTCTGTGTATACCGTGATGGTGTATTCCTGTTTATTGGCGCTCATATCGCTTTGATTTTAATATTTTATTATTCTTTGACCGCAAGTACCCTCAATCTTTTATAATCACCATACCATTTATGGTTGCGGTAATTGACCGGTCTTACGGATTCCTGTATCTCTTCCAGGAGTTGGGGAATGGCTGTTTCCGGGATGTTCGTGAAGAAAGCATTGCCGTACATCCTGATCCAGTCCGTGATCCCGTTCTCCTGGTCCTGTAATTCTCCCAGGGAAGGGAACCCCTTGTTTTCTCTAGTTCTATTTAAGCCTGATCTCGCTCACGCTGCATCCCTGCGGGACCATCGGGAAAACGTTGTTCTCTTTGCCTACGAAGACTTCCAGCAGGTAAGAGCCATCGTGATCCAGCATGGTTTTTAAAGCACTTTTCAGGCCTTCCCTTTGTTCGATGCTTTGTCCGGCGATGTCATAGCTTTTGGCCAGCATGACAAAATCCGGGCTGGCGATGTCCACGAAGGAATAGCGTTTGTCATTGAAGAGCTGCTGCCATTGGCGGACCAT
The DNA here is from genome assembly GCA_003151295.1 of Chitinophagaceae bacterium. Taxonomy (GTDB): domain Bacteria; phylum Bacteroidota; class Bacteroidia; order Chitinophagales; family Chitinophagaceae; genus Puia. The sequence continues at coordinate 6,041 of PLXD01000327.1, forward strand.
CCCGAGGAAACGATTGTTCAGGATGATGATCTTGACATTCACTTCTGCNNGTCGGGGGCTCCGAATTTGGCGCCGATGGCTGCGGGCAGTCCGAATCCCATGGTGCCGAGGCCTCCGGATGTGATATTGCTCCTGGTCTGGTTGAACTGGGCATACCTGCAGGCTACCATCTGATGCTGACCTACGTCCGTAACGATGATGGCGTTTCCGCCGGTCAGTTCGTTCAGGGAATCGATCACTTCTCCCATGGTCATCTGGCCGGAGGCCGGATGCAATTCGTCATGGATGA
>PLXD01000643.1 GCA_003151295.1 Chitinophagaceae bacterium
CCCGGCACCTTGCTCCAATAGGGTCCTTTGTGCTCCAGCATGACAACAGGATTAGGATCCAGGAAGACAGCCTTCATCAACCCCTTCATATCGGCGGCATTGGAAGGATAGACTAGTTTGATGCCTTTTATCGAGAGCAGGGTTGTCTCAATACTGCCGCTATGATAAGGCCCACCACCGCCATATGCCCCGACGGGGATCCTTATCAGGGTCTGAACGGGGAATTTCCCGCAGCTCAGGTAGCAGGATTTGGAGATCTCCGTCACCAGTTGGTTAAACCCGGGATAAATATAATCCGCGAATTGTACTTCCACGACCGGCTTTACGCCCGTTGCGAACATCCCCAAGGTCGAGCCTATAATATACGCTTCCTGGATCGCTGTATTGAAGACCCGGTGATCCCCGAACTGCTCGGCAAGGGTCGCGGCCACCCGTGAAAATATCGCCGGCCTTGGCAAGGAGTTGCAGCATCAACTCAAAAGGAGTAAAACCCAGCCCCAGCAACATGCTTTCATCCCGGTAATAAGGGCTCACAAAATCGCAGGAAAGAAGATGGAAGGCTGTAGCCAGTTGGATCGCCTCATGGCCTCTTGAGGTGGAATGTACCTATTTACAAACGGAACGGTTGCTCTCATAGATCCCGGCCATCGCCTGAGCAGTGCACATAAGACGATAGGCTTTCAATAAGACATCGGCATTGACCATCGGCAAGCAATATTGATGACAAACCTACTGAAAAACCCATGGACACCCTGCGGAGCGCTGGTTTATTTTACTTCCAGGGTCAGCAGGCTATCATCTTCAATGAAAGCCTCGAGTTCGTCTCCCACTACACACTCTCCAACCCCTGCAGGGGTACCGGTAAAGACCAGGTCTCCGATATTGACGGAAAAGTAGTTGGATATATACGCCACTATCTTATCGATATTATTGATCATCAGGCTGGAATTGCCTTGCTGGACAAGCTCTTTATTCTTATAGAGACAGAAATTCAGATCCTTTTTGTTCTTAATATTTTGCAAAGGGATCCATTTGCCGACGGCAGCGGAATTATCCCAAGCCTTCGCCTTTTCCCAGGGAAGACCCTTTTCTTTAAGTTCATTCTGAATATCCCGGGCCGTGAAATCGATACCGACCGTCATGGCATCGTAGTACTTATTGGCAAACCGCTCCTGTATATACTTTCCGTTCTTGGAAATACGAAGCACCAATTCACATTCATAATTTAACTCATTGGTGAATTCCGGGTAATAGAATGGAGTATGAGCCTGCAGCAATGCGCTTTTAGGCTTCATAAATATGATCGGCTCGTCCGGAACTTCATTATTTAACTCCTTGGCATGCGCCACATAGTTACGGCCAACACAGAATATTTTCATATTCAATAAGGGTTTTTAAATAGAAAATTCTTGATTCAGTTTACATCCGGCCTGAAAAGACCCCGGGCACTCGTATAGGAATATTGAACAATAAAAAATCTACTTGTCAGGTGAGAATACAATATTAGGCGAAAATAAAGATTCCCAACTACAAATCATAGTGTTATATCTAATTTATTGTATTGATTCATGGTCCGCCCGATTCCGCTGAACACAAAGCTTTCAATGACTTCGCCCGATTTTTCGATCTTCAACCTGACCAGGGGCCATTCGGAATCCTGCCACTTCCCCAATACAAATTCAACCTGGCGACCCTTGGGAAAATCATTGCCGATGCCAAAACGCAGTTTGGGATAGGCATCTGTTCCAAGGACTTCCTGGATACTCCGAAGCCCGTTATGCCCTGCATCACTGCCTGCAGGTCGTATCCGGAGCCGGTTGAGGGGCAGGGCCAGATCATCGACCACGGTCAGTGTATTTTCGATTGCGATCTTTTCCGCGTCCATCCAGTATTTGACCGCTTTCCCACTCAGATTCATATACGTAGTCGGTTTGATGCAAACAAGCAGGTGACCCTTCCATTTTATTTCAACCATCTCGGCTAAACGCCCGACATGAAAGGTCCCTCCCTGCTTCCTCAGCCATTCATCGACCACGTCAAACCCTATATTATGACGCGTATGAGCATATTCCGCGCCTGGATTACCCAGGCCTACGATTAAAAACTTACCCATATACCCTTTTTAGGCGACCGGAAAACGAAAAAACCCGGTTAAAAATCTTAACCGGGTCCTCAATCATGATTTTTATTATTTTTTGGCGGCAGGCTTTGCAGTGGCAGCTTTTGCAGCGGCAGGCTTTGCAGCAGCGGGTGCGGCGGCAGCGGGTGCGGCAGCTTTTGCAGCAGTTGCGCCGGCAGCTGGTGCTCCTGACTCTTCCTGTTTCAATTGACGGGTCAGCACGATGGATGCAATGGGAATACGGGGCGAGTTCAGGATCTCATAATTACTGTCCTTCACATCCTCAACCCTTACATTACCATTCAATTCCAGTTCGGTCAGATCCACTTCGATATTTTCCTTTAAATACTTGGGATAAGTCTTCACCTTTAAGGCCTTCATCTTGGTGATCAGCTTACCCCCATCCTTCACACCTTTCGCGGCGCCCGTGAACTTAATGGGGATCGTAGCGATCACCTTCTTGTCTTCCACAAGTTCCATGAAATCCACATGGATCAGCACATCGGTTACCTTGTCAAATTGCAGGTCCTTCAGGATGCATCTGTAGGATTGTCCATCCAGCTTAACCTCAGCTAACTGGAAATCAGGCGTATACACCAGTGTTTTAAAAGATGTGACAGGCGCTGAAAAACTCAGCTCCTTTGCACCCCCGTAAATTACACCGGGCACATTTCCCTCAGAGCGAAGTTGGCGGGTGGCTTGTTTGCCGTGTTCGGTCCTGAGTTGTCCTTCGATTGTAATCGTCTTCATTTTATATCAATTTTAAAATTACGCTATTTATTCCTCAACTGCGAATGTATGAACAGGCTCGTGATACTCCTGTTCTCATGCGCATTGCGTATGGCAACCGCAAACAACTCCGATACACTCAACACCTTTATCTTCGGACTCTGCTGGCGTAAAGGAATGGTGTCGCAGACCACCAGTTCTTCCAACACGCTGTTCTCTATATTATAATAAGCATTACCGCTCAACACCGGGTGCGTACACATGGCCCTCACACTCCGGGCTCCCTTTTCTTTAAGCAGGCCCGAGGCTTTCGCCAACGTTCCGCCCGTATCGCAAAGATCGTCGATAAGGACGATATCCTTGCCCATTACATCCCCGATAACCACCATGCTGGCTATCTCGTTGGCCCGCTTCCTGTGTTTGTCGCAAATCACCATTTCGGCATTGAAATACGAAGCGATTTCACGGATACGATTGGCGCTTCCCACATCAGGGGCGGCAAAGGTAAGGTTTTCTATCTTAAGTTTCTCAATATAAGGGATAAAAATAGCCGAACTATCAAGGTGATCCACCGGGATATCGAAATAGCCCTGGATCTGCGGAGCGTGTAGATCCATGGTGATCACCCGGTCTGCCCCGGCAGCCACTAACATATTGGCTACCAGCTTAGAACCGATGGCCACGCGGGGTTTGTCCTTACGATCCTGACGGGCATACCCATAATAGGGGATCACCGCTACCACCTTATAAGCAGAAGCCCTCCGCGCCGCATCGATCATCAGAAGCAATTCCATCAGGTTCTCGGCCGGAGAAAATGTGCTTTGGATCAGGAAAACCATATCCCCCCGTATGCTCTCATTAAAAACAGGCTGGATCTCGCCATCGCTGAAATGCTGGATGGTTATTTTACCAGGGGGATTGCCAAATTGCTGGGATATTTTCTCGGCCAGGTATTGAGACCCCGTTCCGGCAAAGATTTTAGCTGTATGCTGCATATGAGTGGAATGTGGGGCGAAGATATAAAATGAAAAAAGAATGCAAGGCCAAGAGAATGGGAAAAATTATTTATCTGAGAGGGTCGTCTTACTTTGACCCGCCGATGCCTTTGAAGGAGGTGTTTATAACAGGGCGTCCCGGATATATCCGGGACGCCCTGTTATAACATTAATCAAACAATAAAAACAAAAGAGGATCTGCTTTAATGATTTACAGCGGCCAATTGCTGCTTTTCAGCACTGACAACCGCGGTCTTTTCCGTCTCTTTCCCGGCTAAAGTCCTGGAATTCAACGCATAAAAAATAGAGGAGCAAAGAAAGATTGAAAAAAACAAGGCAACCACATACATACCGATACAGAACAGGAAAGGCTGCCAGCCACCGATGGAAGAAAGCGTTTTGCGTTTCATTGGATTGGATTTAGATTTAGTTTTCAAAGGTTTACGGTCAATAATAACAGTGTAAAAAGAACTCAATAACGTGTATAACGCAAGATTTACACTATTATTTCACCGCCTTATTCAACTCCAAAATAATGACTTAATTTGGTTTATGCAAGAGCGGAAATACTCTATAAAAAATTGGGCGAAGGACGATAGGCCTCGTGAAAAACTACTGAGTAAAACCCCTATGTCCCTGAGTGATTCTGAACTACTTGCGATCCTGATCAACCAGGGCACCCGGGACCGGACAGCGGTCGATCTGGCCAAGGAAGTGCTGCAAATGGGCGGAAATGATCTGCAGGAGCTGGGCAGGCTGACGATAAAAGAATTGATGAAGATCAAGGGCATCGGTCCGGCGAAAGCTATCACGATCGCCGCAGCGCTGGAATTGGGCAGGCGGAGGCAGGCGCGGCTATTTTACCCCGAAAAAGTTTCCGTAAAGGACAGCAGGGAGGTCGCTGTCTATTTACAGGCCTTGTTACGCGACCATAGCCATGAAGTATTCGCCGTTCTCTTCCTGAACCGGGCCAATAAGATCCGGCATTTTGAGATCATCAGCCAGGGAGGCATTACCGGAACCGTAGCCGATCCAAGGGTGATCCTTAAAAAGGCCCTGGAGCAAGAAGCCGTCAGTATGATCCTCTGCCATAACCATCCTTCTGGAAGCCTCAGGCCCAGCAAGGCCGATGAAGAGCTGACCCTGAAGATCAGGGAAGCTGCCCGGTATTTCGATATTAAATTACTGGACCATATTATCGTGAGTGAAGATGGCCATTTCAGCTTTGCAGACGAAGGTTTGCTTTGAGGCCGACATCCCGGTATGGCTAAAATCTACTTTTAAGCCTGTGCCGTTGGCCCTCCGAAATTCAAGGGCAATTGCACTTCCTCCAGGTCCTGTATCTTGCCATTGGCGGCTTCAAAACGAACCAGGTTTTCGGTCAAGGCCTTCATGAAACGCTTGGCATGCTGAGGAGTAAGAATAATGCGGGATTTCACCTTGCTTTTGGGGGTGCCAGGCATCACATTGACGAAGTCTATTACAAACTCCGCATGAGAATGCGTGATGATCGCCAGATTGGCGTATTCTCCTTCTGCGACTTCTTCACTGATCTCTATATTAAGCTGGTTATTGGGCTGCTGGTCGGTCATACGCTTATTTTAAGCAAATATAAGGGAGAATGGACAGCCGTAAAAAAGCAGGGGCCCTTCGGATAAGGCCCCTGTGTACTATCATAATATAAATAGCGAATGCTAAACGTTCCTAATAATCATCGGCAATGATCCCGGTTCTGGCTGTTCCACTGACGATATAAGTATTCCCATAGGTAGGCGAATCATCGGAAAACTGGATCTCAAAATAAATACTATCTGTTGCGACGCCCGTTTTCGAATGACCTGCTTTCAGTAAAACCTTACCGTTAGCCACTTTAGCAGTATCTACATAGTAGGTATTTATGCACATAGGATTGCTGAATGTCAGACTTTTATAGTCAATGGCTACTGTTCCTTTAAAGTCCCAAAAAAGCCCCAGGTCATCGATCCACATCGAATCGGTGGTATTCGCAGCAGTATTATAGGTACTGTAAAATACAGGCTTGGGCAACTGTGCCGTTCCCCCAAGGGAATAATTCACCCACCATCCATTTGACATCTTTACAGTTNNGCCGTTGTGCCATAATCAGGCAAAGTCCTTTTGCAGGCCGTGGTCAGGAAAAGTGCCGGAAGACATGTCAATATTATTATTTTACGCATATACGATTTTTTATATTTTTTTATTACTCGCTGAATGTTCTTACACTGGTGCCATAGTTGGGCGCATTGAATTCCCATGCATAATGCGCCGGCGGCCCTGGATTGTAAGTCACAGGAGTTCCGCCGGGGTCGCTGGACTTATCCGACGTAGAGATTGTACCGCCATAATAAGGGCTGGTTTGGGGTGGGATGACTATATTAAAACCTGAAGTATTCTCCGCGATCCCGATCAAACCCACACCCGACGTAGCGCCGCCTACATTTTCCACTGTGTAGGTGCCAGGTCCAATCTTGGTCCAGGTGCTAGTTGCGCCGGTGGCCGCCCTCGTGTATGTTCCTGAAAAATCGAGTGAGCTAACCACAGGATCAGACGCCATGCTGCTGGGTATGACCACCACAACCCTAAAATCACTGGCAGTAAACCCTTGCGCATTTGCTGCAGTATAGATCACGTCGTATACACCGGGAGCGGTAGAACTGGTTATCATCGGATTGGTCGTATAAGTCGCCGTAGTACCATTCAGGGTCGCGGTAGCTCCCTGATCCGTATAAGCGGATCCCTGCACAAAAGCCACTACCTTACTGCCAATAGTCGCAATTGACGGAAAATAAATAATCTTTGAACTGCCGACGGTTCCCGCCGGATAGTTAAAATCGTTCTTCTGGCAGGAGAAAAAGCCAAAAATTATAAAAATGCAGAAAAATATTGAACGTATTTTCATATTCATATTTTTTAATGGACAGTTAATTTATTTACCCCACCATACAGCAGTAGTGCTGGGAACTGTTGCTGGTGCACTGGTATTTCTGGATGTCTCGTCATAAGGGAATATCAGTCGTTTAGGCATCAGGCCCGGGGTCAATATCGAGTTCTTCGCGACGACCAGTTGCCCGGGAACATAGGAAGGATCCGAAGAGTAGACCGCGCTTTGTATAGGATATCCCGTCCTGTTGTGTTCAAAATAACTTTCAATACCATGACCTCCGAAAGCACAGGAAGCCCATTTCTGACGAATGATCTGCTGAATAGGGTCCAGCGCCTGCCCTGCTTCCATCTCCGTTCCCCATGCATAAGCACCTCCAGATGCTGTAAAAGAAGTTGCGTCGTTCCCGGTAGCTGTAAATGCGGCAGCTACACCCAGGTTATAAAGACCCTGCGCTTTTGCTCCACCAAAATACCTGACGTCGGCTTCGGCCTGCATGAAATAGGATTCCGCCAATGAAATAAAGTCCACAGGATCGGTAGGCGTTTCAACAAAAACGGCGGCGCCGGTAAGAGTAACATTGCTCGAACGGAAATCCCCCTGGTTGATGGCAATCGGGCTGGTACTTCCAAAGAAAAAACTGATCCGCGGATCGCTATTTGCTTCAAGCCAGTTTACAAAGGTCGTACTGGCCCTTATATTCACTGCCGTGTTCAACGAGCGTATGTTTTGTTCGTACAGGGGATTGTCAAGGCCGGGAGCATCCGTAAAATTAGTGACGCCGGCCCCACCGGTGCTACCATCCAGGAAAGCTGCTCCATTCGTATACATCGCCGCAATGCCTGCCGTGGCAACATCCGGATGGACATTGATCATACGCAGGTACATTTTCAATTTCAGGGTATTGGCGAATGCCTTCCATGAAGTCATGTTACCGCCGAAAATAAGGTCCTGCGTTCCCGGGGACGTAACAGTGCTTGCAGTGAAATTCTTACCTAATGCCGTATCGATATTGGCTATAAGGCTGGTATATATGGTATATCCATCGTCAAACTTCGGATTCAGTACGCTTGCACCTTCTAAAGACTGGAAATAAGGCAACTGATCGTATATATCTACCAACACTTCGGTGGTATAAGCCTTCATGACCGTTCCCATCAAATAATAGTTCCAGTCCTTCAGCGTATCGGCTTGTTGGATCACATATTGATAATTTTTCAATCCGCTGGTGAACATGATATCCCAGGGATTCTGTACAAAACCATCTGTACTATTCAAATTATAGGAATCCACATCCGTGTATTGCTGTGCCAGGACAGCCTGGGTGAAAAATTGCGACCACATCCCGCCGACAATTTCCAGATCGCCGCCCACTTTACCCGTCGTAGCAAGCACCGCTACCGGGAAAACGAGGGAGGGATTACCCTGAGAGAGGGTGGGATAATTGGGATCCTGGTTGATATCCAATTGCTTCTTACAGCCGGTATCGAACAATATGATTGCAAGTGCACAGGCGCCGATGATCGTATGTCTATTAAATATTTTCATGTCTTTTTGTTTCATTTATTGATTAAAAAACAACATTTAACTTAACCCCGTAAGACTTTGTAAGAGGGGTTCCCGTGAACTCCCCATACAATCCCAGCAGATCGTTCCCGCCGGAAGTCGCCTCAGGATCTACATATACATTGTTTTTGGGAGTCCATAACAGGAAGTTGCGCCCATACACACCCAGGGAAGCACTGCCGGCGGTTATTTTCTTAACCCATGATTTAGGCAGATTGTAGGAAAGGTTGATATCCCTTAATTTCAGGAAAGACCTGTCGATGATCTTTTGTGCATCGGCACTGCCTGAAAAACTGTTGCTTTCTGAATATCCGTTGTAATACAGGTCGCTTTGGCCATTCCCGTTAGCTCCGATAAAGGTTGTGTTAGGCGTGTATGTCGTTTGTCCGTTGACAGTCGTCGCGTTGACGGAATTTGGAATAATATAAGGTTTGCGATCATTATAAGTGGATGCGATCCCGTTACCGACAAACAGGTCCAGGTTTGCCGTGCCGCTGTACATCACGCCGCCATACCTGAAGTCAAGGCTAAAATCCAATATGAAGTTCTTGTATTTAAACCTATTGCTAAAACCCATCGTATACGTATACAAGGCGGTCCCGTAATATCCCTTTACCTGTCCAAGATTATCCAGATGGCTCGTATTAGCCACGGAATACCCTGTTACCGGGCTTACCACGATCTGGCCGGAAGGCGATTTTTGAGGAACCCCTGTATAAATAGAAGCTACCGTCTTTCCGACGACTGCACGCATTTCAGCATCGACGCCAGAGGAGAAACCCACCAGGAGGGGATCCTGGGAAGCGCCCGTCAGGCTGAGTACCTTATTCCATTCCCTGGCGAATACATAATTGAACGACCATGTGAAGTCCCTGCTATCGATCGCGGTCACGTTCAAGCCCA
>PLXD01000022.1 GCA_003151295.1 Chitinophagaceae bacterium
ACGATACCTGGGAACGTTTCGACGAATGGTACAATTTCAAATACCTTAACCCCAATGTGCATGTATTGCTGAAAATCGATGAAAGCTCCTACCAGGGTGGGGAGAACGGAGCGAATCATCCTATGTCCTGGTATCACGATTACGAAGGCGGAAGAGCCTTCTATACCGAACTCGGCCATACCGATGAATCCTACGCAGACCCGCTATATCTCGGACACCTGCTCGGAGGAATTCAGTACGCCATCGAAAAGAAATAATCGTTACCTCCTGATTATACGGCATCTTTTGAGCTGCGCTATTGGGCGAATATTGTCACCCGACACATAGATTGGCAAAGCCTCCGCTATAGCGGAGGTTTTTGCTTTAGGGGCGGAGCCGCCGAACTCGTTCGAGCGGCGCAGCGACGAAAGCAAAAAGGCCCGACAGGGCATTGACAGTCGTATATGGCCTCCCCCTAAATAGGATCGCCGTAGCGAAGCGTAGGCAATCCTGTCTTCCCAACCATACTTAAAACTAATAAAGTTATTTAAATTTTGCAGTCGAAAGGTAGTCTAAAACCTCATCGAGCGCATCTAACGTCTTTTTAAAGTCTTGGTCAGAGGGGTGAATTCCATGTGACATAGCAGTCATGCCTTCTTGTTCAAACCTTTGCCAAATTATACTGCCAGCAATATGGCTACATAATGACAAATAGCTGCTGCCAGTACAAAGAAATGCCAGACGGCATGGTTATACGTATATTTTTTCCACAGATAAAAAATAACTCCTAAACTGTAAAGTCCACCGCCAATAATAATCATAATAAGTACCGGTTTAGGCAGGCTTACAAAAAAAGTACGCCCACCCACTATCATGATCCAGCCCATTGCCAGATAAATGAAAGTGGACAACTTATCCCATCTCCCGGTAAAAAAAATCTTGAATATAGTTCCTAATGCCGTTAAACCCCACAATACCGATAGCAGGGTAATGCCAAATGCATTATTCATATAAATCAACAAAAATGGAGTATAAGTACCGGCGATCAGAAAATAAATACTTATATGGTCAAGAATCTGTAATATGTCTTTTACCTGAGCATGCTGAAAGCCATGATATAGTGTAGAGAAGGCAAAGACCATTAAAAAACAAAATCCATAAATGGCTGCTCCAATAATGCCGGGAGTGTTATCACTTTTTGTTGCCAGGGCTATCAGTATAGGAATACAAACGATGCCGAAAAGGATACCAAACCCATGTATAATACTGTTAACCAATTCTTGTTTTATTCGCAATTTTGGATTTGTAGTTTGCATGAAAGATAATTTAAGTAGGCTGACAAAAGCCAAAAGATAATTGTCTCAAAGTTACAATTATTCTTTCTCTACTGCTATAAAGCCAATGCGACCTAAATGGGTAATCCTATCCCGGAATGAGGGTTGGAAAATAACCGGCCAGGAAAACCCCGGAGGCACACTTATCTTTATTTACGGGCCTGATCCTATAGTCCGGTCCATTGCTCTTTCACATTCCAACCTTCCAACTTCAATTGCAAAGACGATCGCCCACCTCCGGAGGCTCCAATAGCTCCGGCCGCATCTTTATTCCCGGCAGGCTGCTTTCCGGCAGAGGCAAGCACTTCCTCAGGGCAACTAACCGTTACCGTAATACTCTCCCCCGCTGCCAAGGAAAAATAATTACCGGACCAGTAACTGGGCAGTACTTCTTCCCCCCCTTTTATCAATTGCGGATTGAGGAAGAACGCCAGCTTCCCGGAGACATTCGAGAACTGCAAGGTCCATTCCCGGTTATGCGGGGTCTTTACCGTCTTCAGCACTTTCACCTGCACGCGGGCGGAGGGCATCTGACGAAGGGCGCCGAAGTCATGCCGGGGGGACATCCAGTAGAGATTCCGGGAGATCGCCATCCCTTTAGCATCCTTCAAGGTCAACGCGACAAAAGAGATACCCTTTGTCTGCTGCAAAAGGTCCTTGAGGGACAATACCGCCTTTACCTCCGTCGTGTCGAGGCTCACGGCGCCCCTCNNCCCCCTCTGTTTGTATAAAGAAGATCCATCCAGTCCCGTGACTTCGACCTCGTAATGAAGCCCTGCCTTCGGCTGATAGGTCCTGTTGATAACAGCCACCGAAGAATCATCGAGGTTGAGCTGCACATGAACAGACTCGCAGGCATTTTGCATATAATAATACCCGGCATTCGGTTCCAGATACCAATCGTAGATCTGCCAGATCACACTCGGAAATGCGGCATTGAGCTTCCAGAGCATGACGCCCCCGGTCTCGTTGAGCTTATGCCCCGCCGCTTCAAAAATGCTACGATACCCGCCTGCATTGAGCAACTGCATCTTGTCGGAAAAATCTTTCATGCTGACAGGCGCACCGAAACGATCGGCCATCGCCTTATAATAGAGATCGTATTTCCCATTGCCCGAACAGGCGTCATGATAGCCCCAGGTATTATTGAGGGGGTAAGGCAGGCTCGTATCAGGGACGAGATTGGGAATGATCTTCATTAAAGTATTGTAGGGCGGCTGGGAAGGTAGTCCTGTTTCATCCTTGAACACCCAATCCTTCCCCATATCTACCAGCTTATAATATTGAGCATCATCCTGCCAGGAATAAGGCCCGCCGCTATACACCCCCGCCGGCTTGTCATCGGGCCAGGATCCTTTCCATCCGGCCGGAGCTTTGGCAAAACCCGAAGAACAGGGGATGAATGGCCTCGTGCCATCCAGCGTGGCCGTATTATCGCGCATGGCGCTGT
>PLXD01000463.1 GCA_003151295.1 Chitinophagaceae bacterium
GAAGACATTCATAAGTCTGTCAAATCGCATCATTGCCTTATTGCAGGAGCGCTCATTGTAAGATTGTGTTATTGCGGGATTGTTTTAGCAGGATTGTCTTATTACAGGATTGCCGGCAAATTTATATGCCTTCGGGACTGGCCCGATCAGCGGGCGACACCCGTAATAGTTCGCAGGAAGGTCTCCTTAGCCGGACCGTTGATCCCCNNGTCTTTCGATAATGTACCGGGAATCTGATAAAATACCGGGAATCCGGTTAGAATCAGCAGTCTGGCTCCATGCAAGGCTCATCCGATGTTTCTACTTCCAATGTGGCGTGTTGGATATTCCGGTGCAGCAACTCGTGCTTGATGTCATGCTTAAGTTTTTCAACGGTTTCCATCTCTGTGTTCGCTTCCACTACCAGGTGGGCGGTGAGGGCGTTTTCTGTAGTACTGATGGCCCATATGTGGATATGATGAAAATCCTTTACTCCTTTTATTTTTTGAATGTCTTCCCGGACCTTTTTCAGATCGATGCCATCGGGTACTCCATCCAGGGATAATCGTAAGCTGTCTTTCAGCAGTTGCCAGGTGTTGAAAAGGATCACGATGGCGATCACCAGACTCAGCACGGAATCGATCCAATACAAATGGGTATATAGGATGACGATCCCCCCGATTACCAGTCCCGCCGAGACAATAGCATCGGATAGCAAATGAAGGAATGCGCTCCTGACATTGAGATCATTTTCTTTGTTTCGAAAGAACAGAAGGGCGGTGATCGCATTGATAAGGATGCCGATGGCTGCCACAATCGAAATGGTCTTGCCGGGAAGGGGTTGCGGATCCAGCAGGCGATGGATGGCTTCATAGCCGATCGCCCCAAGGGATAATAGCAGGATAGCTGCATTGAACAGGGCGACCAGGATGGTGGTCTTCTTATAACCGTAAGTGTATTTTTCGGTTGCCTTCACTTTCAGCAGCCGGATGGCCATCAGCGACATGGCAAGGCTGGCTACATCTGCCAGGTTATGACCGGCGTCGGAAAGCAGGGACAGGGAATGGATATAGAGGCCTGTTATGACTTCTATGATCACGAAGAGGAAATTCAGTATAATGCCGATCACAAACGCGCGGTTGACCTCTTTCAGGTCGATGGGATGATGATGGTGGCCATGACTATGACTGCGACTATGACTATGAGTGTGAGTATGTTCCATGATTGAAAACAATGATATGCGAAGCTACTGATTAGCCGTTAAATACGGCCTTTCTTCTTCTTTAACGAAAACTGCTTCTGAATGACCGAAATGGAGGAAATGGTCAATCTGATCACCGAATTACGGTGCAGACCATTGATGGTGCCGGTGATCTTCACGAGATCTTCTTTTTCGATTCCGGGATTCTCGATCAGAGAGGACAGGTTGCCGGAACTGGCGAAAATGAAATACAGGTTGCTGACCAGTTTAAGGGTCTTGGTTCCTTCGGCATTGGTATCCGCGGGCGCTTTATAAGCCAGGATGATCTCATTCTTCGTAACGTCCATTTCCTTGATGATCCCCTGCAGCACGATCGACTTCCCGATGAATTCCTTTTCTTTTTCAAGCAATTGGCTGTTCAGGGTCATGTCTTCCCCGTTTCTTCTAAGACGGCTATATAGTTTAAAATAGGCCTCCAGGTCAATTAAGGTCATAAAAGGACTGATTTTTAAAAGTTAATATAGATTATTTATTTTATTAGGCCGATTCATCTTTCGAAAAAGGATACGCTTCCGCCCACCCATTCTTTATCCTTGTTATAACGCACACCGATCATCTTACCCTTGCTGAGGCGCGCCAGGTTAATGGCGAGGCTTGGCCTGTCGTCACCGTCTTTCCAAAGATACATCATACGGATCTCCGCTTTCGCGGGTATATCGGGAGTTTGGATACAATCCGCATAATTTACTTTCCGTTGCAGGATCCAGTTCCGGGGATCTTTTATTTTGTCGAGATCTTCCATGGTGAGGTCGATGATGACCCCTTGCCCGGCGAAGGAGAACAGGGGTTTCAGTACGTAGTTCTCCAGATCGGAAGGGAGCTGTTTTATTTCGTTCAGAAAGAATGTTGGGGGTACGAAAGGATGCCGGATGAAGGGCATCGTGAATTTGCTGATGCGATAAAACCAATTCGGGTGCGGGATCCATTCTACGTCGAGGGGCTGCCGGATATCGATATGAGGACCGAGACGATCCTGGTCCAGGGCGTTCAGTTCGTCGAAGATGATGCGGTTGTATATGCGCCTGACGCGTGTTTTTTTGCCGGTTTTTTCGTTGATATAAAATAGGTTTTCTCCTTCCAGGATGAGCTCTGTCAGGCATACGGGCTGGATGCCGAGATAATCCCGGGTGCAGTAAAAATCGATCTTTGTTTTCTGTTCATGGGGTTTTATTTCCAGGAGGATCGTGTTTTCCGGTGGAGTATCGCCCAGGATCACCCGTTTCAGCTCTTCAATATACGAGGTGTGGTCATACCCATTCAGGTACTGGCTGTAATCGCCGGGTATAGGGAAGTGATTGCGAAGCAGGTCGGGATACCATGCCTGGAACCCATATAAGCTGGGGAAGCCCTGCATTTCTATCAGTTGAGGTTCCAGATTGCCATCCCCGTTCCTGCATATGCCAAAATCGAAAACCAGGAAATGACTATGGTCGTTTTCGTTTGGCACCCTGTCGCCCGGAGAAATGGAACGTTCGGTAATTTGTTTAAAAGAAGGATGGAGTATGAAGTCGATAATTTTTTCGCATGCATCGGTGATCTGGTCGCTAAATGAGGCGGGAACAAATACCGGTGTCTCTGCAATCCTGAAT
The DNA here is from genome assembly GCA_003151295.1 of Chitinophagaceae bacterium. GTDB lineage: Bacteria > Bacteroidota > Bacteroidia > Chitinophagales > Chitinophagaceae > Puia. The sequence continues at coordinate 2,830 of PLXD01000463.1, forward strand.
TCGATGGCTCCGGGATACCTGCTGTCCAGGTCTTTCAGGAAAGCCTCGTATTTCTGAACGGTGAATGAGTCGTTATAAGCTTTTCGTAAAGCCGGGACCATGGGGCGTGTTTCCCGAAAGATACGGCCTTTTTTTGTCAGTGGTGACTACTCACCACTGACCATTCCCAGCGCCTCATCCAGAAAATTGCGGATGACATGACTGGCCGTCCACCGGATCTTGTCGGGGTCGTCCAGTTGTGCGATCATGCTCCGCCATTTTTCTTCCCCGTGTTCGGCGATGACGATCTTTTTCCGGTCTTCACGTTGGAGGTACATGCTCATGCCTTCGGCATCTGCTTCGGGATGGAACTGGGTGCCGACCATGCATTCATTAAAGCGCACGGCCATGATCGCCCGCTCGAGCGGAATATGCGGGCGCTCTTTTTCGATGGCGAGCACCCGGGCGCCCATTTTATCCAATCGATGCTGATCAGGACTAATGACCTGGTAGTTGCGGCTATCGACCGCATAGAACGGATCCTGCAGGTCGGTGAACAGGGAATCTTCTTTTCCATGTCCCAGCATATGGACGGGGAAAACACCGAAAGCAGTCGATCTGCGCCGGGTGACCTGAGCGATCGAATAGTGCCGGCAGGCCAGTTGAAAGGAATGGCAAATAAATAGTATGTGTTTCCTGCCGGTGGCGGCGCTCCGGTTATTATGTTGTTCTACCTGCCTCAGCCAGTCAAAATAATTATTCTCCCAACGGCTATTCCCACTTTCAAGAGGGCTTCCCGGACCTCCGCTGGATAGATAAAGATCGTAAGAAAGGTCGGGGACCTTATTTTCCACGCGTACCTCGAATTCATCCCGTGTAAGGTCGAGGTTGTGAGCCTCTCCATATTGTTTCAGGAGCCCCCGCAGGCAGCGCATTCCCTGGTTGGGCTGACCTTCATAGAGGTCCAGGATTGCCACGCGTAATTTTCCATTCTTGTGCATGGCTGCAAACTTAAGGATTTTTGATACAGGGATCGTTTGCCAGGGGAGGCTATCGGCTAGGAATTCGACTCTATCAATTGATAGAAATCGGATTTAAAACTGTCCCCGATGGGAATGATCTTTTTACCGATATAGATCTCATTGCGGGCGATCGAGTCGATATGGCTGATGGATACGATGAAAGAACGGTGGACCCTGATGAATTCTTCGGGCGGAAGCTTGTGGGAAAAAGACTTTAAATTATTGAGCGTCAGAATGGGATCAATTTTTCCTTTCAGGTATATCTGGGTATAATCTTTCATACCCTCGCAGAAGAGGATCTCTTCGAATTTCACCTTTATGATCTTGTATTCCGATTTGATGAACACAAAACGGTTGTTCCTGCCATGCTGAATATAGATAGTGGCCGACAG
>PLXD01000611.1 GCA_003151295.1 Chitinophagaceae bacterium
AAAGAGACGATCCAGGCTTTAGCGCCCAGGATCTTGTCCCTAAATCAAAAGAACGGTTTCGACTCGGTGCTTGAATTAATGTCCATATTACATGATCTGTCCATCTCCCGAAATATGCGGACGCTATCGGACGCCTCTTTCACCAATGAGCAGTTCAGCTATAACAGCCGCCGTATCGAGAAGGCATTCGAATACATGAATAACAATTATGACAAGCAGGTTACCCTCGGTGAAGTGGCCAAGCTCGTCAGCATGACCGAAGTGTCTTTTAGCCGTTTCATTAAAAAAAGGACCGGCAATACCTTTATCGACAGCTTGAACGAGATCAGGCTCGGTCATGCGTCCAGGATGCTCATAGATACTACGCATTCCATTGCGGAGATCTCCTATAATTGCGGCTTCAATAATATTTCGAATTTCAACAGAATTTTCAAGAAGAAAAAAACCTGCACGCCCAAAGAGTTCAGGGAAAGTTTCTCTTCCGGGACAAGGGTGTTTATTTAGTGCTCCATCATTGAATGCTTCATTGCTGAATGCTCTATCGCGGAATATTACACGCTGGTGTGGCGGCTACTTGCATCAACAGCGCGCACGTCCGATGACCTTGATATATCTGTCAAATTGCATCATTGCCTTATTGCAGGAGTGCTCATTGTAAGTTTGCAAGGTGGTGTTATTGCGGGATTGTTTTAGCANNATCCCCAGCTATTTGCTACGAGACGAGCAGCCCGGGTACAGAGCCGACGCGAACTATTATCGGGAAACGAATGGCAAGAGAACACGTAAACAAATCTTTCGATAAAGTACCGGGAATCCGGTTAAGTATCGGGAATCCGGCTAGACTGCCAGTCCTGTTTTGCCATAACAATCATGTCGCAAAACCAGACAGTCACTACGCTAGTGCTCCATCTCGGCCACTTCGAGGTCGGGTTTTGATTCATCCGTGAGTTTTACCTTACCTCTTTCCTTGCGTATGACACGTGAGAACAGGGATATCTCCCTGTCGAAGAGGAAACGGAAGAATAGTTTTGTCCAGGAAGTATGATAGTATAACGAATTATAAAAAACAGGGGCTGTTTTGCGGATCTGCGGCAGCTTATTCCAGGGGATCGAAGGAAAATCGTGATGCTCATTGTGATAACCCACATTAAAAGCCACCCTGTTCAGGACACCATAATAGCTATAGGTTTCCTGCTGCTCATGAGTGAGGTAGTGCTCCTGTATCCACCTTGCTCCGAGTGGGTGTAATCCTACGGAAAAGAAGAAACTCAGCAACAGGAACGAGATTGCCTTGGGACCTAACCATATCCACATCACCGTTATAAAGATGATTTCCATGGCAAAATTGAGGGCGACCCATTTATCGAAGGGTTTGATCTCTTTCAGGCGAGATATCCTGAAGACCTGGAAAACAGGGTAGAACAATAGCCAGAAAACTTTGCCGATGAAATAATTACTGATCAACCGGGCTTCCCAGCGATTGGGCAGGTCGGCATCCAATTCAGGTACACCCTGGAAAGAATGATGCTTTATATGATAGCGTTCGAAGGAGATGGAACTGGGGAAGAGCTGGGGCAGGTTAGCCAGGATACCTGCCAGGCGGTTGGCTGACCTGCTCTTAAAGAGCAGATGATGTGCACATTCGTGGATCATCACGAACAAGGCATGATCGGCAAAAGCACCCAGGAAATAGGCGGCTCCTACGACCAGCCACCAGGAACGGTCGGCCAGCAGCCACGACAATACAACCTGGAAGGCCACAAGGCCGAAGATGGCAAAAACGGTGTAGCTGTTCTTCCCGATCAGTTTCCTTACTTCAGGATGCTGCTGTAAAATCTGCCTGGTACGGGTGCGATGAGGTTCCTGTTTACTTGAATAGATAAAATCCTTTTGTCTGGCCATCACGTAGGGTTAATTATAGAATCCAAAAGGTACTAAATTTAATCAGTTTTATCGATGTGTTGACACGGAATCTTCTACTTTTAATGTAAAATATTGAAACCTCCATATGATTTTAAATAGTTTTTGCCGATCGTCCTTTAAGGGCATTTTCAGGTTTTCGGCTATCTGCTGGCTGGCAGCAATCTGCATGTTGTCGTCGTTGGCGCCGTCCTGCTCCGCTGCTTATAAGAACCCGCATGTGACTATCCGGACCCGGCTGGGTACTATTGAAGTGGAGCTTTATCCCGACCAGGCTCCTAAAAGCGTAGCGGCCTTTTTGGGATATATCGATTCGGGCTATTATACAAACAGTTCTTTTTACCGCGTGTTGAATGAAGACAATCAGGCTTCTGACGCAGCAAAGTCCGAGCTGATTCAAGGTGGGATCTGGAAAAAAAATGCTGCAAGAGCCTCCTCCCTAGACGGCATCCCCCACGAGTCGACCCGTCAGACCCATATCCTGCATAAGGATGGGGTACTATCATTAGCCCGGAGAGCGACCGGAACGGCCACGACCGAATTCTTTATTTGCGTAGGCGATCAGCCTGGTTTCGATTACGGGGGCGATAATAATCCCGATGGACAGGGATATGCCGCATTTGGAAAAGTCGTAAAAGGCCTGGACGTCGTCAGGAAGATCTATAATCAGCCTGAAGAAGAACAGTCTTTTACGCCTCCGGTGGACATATTCGAGATCGTGCGGTAATAAAATGGAGTTGTTTAGATATGCCTGTGCGACCTGTTGCTGCCTTTTATCAAAGGAGCGACAATCAGTGCGATCACTAACAAAGTACCTAAAACGATCTGGACTACATTTAAAGACGATCCGGTTATTCCATTGTCACCCTGAGCAAATGAGGATACCTGGAAAAAACCGAGTACGAATAAAGTTGCCATTAATTTGCTGCCAATTGCTTTTACTGTTTTCATTTTCTTAGAATATTTATAATATTTATTAAATCGACAGTAAAGCTAGTCAATTCCAAAATATCTTGCAAGAGAATGGATATCAAGTACTTAAAAGACAATAAAAAATCATATATTATAAATTAATAAATATTATACCGGTCGATGGAGCGGCAGAGAAAAGAGGAAATTTCTTAAAAGAAGTTAAAATTTTATCTCCGACCCAAGGGGTTCCGAGGCTTAAAAGCGCTAAAAAAGCGGTATTCTTCAAGCCTTTTGATTTCTAAAAAAAATCACGTTTTTTTTCGTTTTAACAAGGAAATAACACCCGTTACCCTCGAAAACGGCTGAAAAATCCATTTTTCGGCCCGGGCCGGATCGATTTAAGCTAATTATTTACCGGGGTCTTTTTGTCCTTTTCCATGTTCTGATATCCGGCAAATTGCTTTGCCGAAGGGATTCCTTCGAGTGTGCGATCAAAGGCGAGTTTATTTGCCTTCTTTTTTTCCTTTTTTTTCATCATCGCCGACCGGAGTCATGGAGTCCGGGCCGAGCTTCAGGGATAAACGATCCGTGAAATTACGGGAACGGGTAAGTGCATCCGCGGGCATATGCCATTCATTCCCTATTTTAACCGGTTGGCCTGAAGGCAGCGAAGTTTGAGCCAATGAGCGATTGGCTGAGAACAGGATCATTAAAATAGCCGGAAAGATCGTTTTTTTCATTATTTTATTTTTTGATGATTTAATAAGCAACATCGCTATAGTACAACCTGAGTACCGCCGTTCTTGTGTAAAGATTTTGCAGGATTCGCCATAGCCGCCCGTGGATAGAATGAATGACTGCAAAATGCGGCGAAACCCTTTCGCTAGTCATCGAAGGAGAGGATGAGGTCATAGCAGCGGCGGCTTTAGAGACTTTCTTCACGGAGCAACTGAAGGGTGATTGGTGGCCAGAAAGGGAATGATTATTGCGTAATTTGCCATAACAGGATGCCCGCTAATT
>PLXD01000528.1 GCA_003151295.1 Chitinophagaceae bacterium
CAGGAAATGGAAGTCGACTTCGTTGCTGATAACCCCGGATTGACCCTGTTTCATTGTCATATGCAACTTCACATGGACTTTGGCTTCATGGCCCTGTTCGACTATGTATAACCTTTAAATATTTTCCTTAATTGTTATCAGGGGTAGAAGGAATATCCTTGCTCTCATCCTTCTCTTTTTTGAATTCCAGTTTCCCGAACTTATACGTGAGATTGATGCCAAAAGAGCGATACGGCACCTGCCTTAGGCTGTTCAGGGTAAAGTTTGTTCCCGATACATCCGTCCGCTGGTTTACATATTGGCTGAAGGGGTTGGTGGTTGTTAGCGCGATACTTCCCTTCTTCTTCCAGATTTGTTTGCGGGCTGCAAAATTGTAGGAGGTGAATGAGGGATACCTTCCTTGTATCTCGTTATGGGCCGAATTGAAATTACCGAAGAATTCCATCACGAAACTATTGGTCAACTGATAGGTAGCGTTCATATTGAGACGGTAGTTGAAGCTGGTGATGGCATTGCCGCCAAGGGCGCCGGCCGTAATATATCGGTCGAATATGGACAGGTTGCTTCGGAGGTTCAGTTTTTTGCCGACCGGAACAGATCCATATACATTCAACCCGTAATTGTTTTCAGAACCCACATTCATGGGAGTGCTTACAGCCACATGGGTATACACCGAATCGCCGAGGGTAAAGCTGGGATAATACGCGATAAAAGGCTGGATATCTTGGTCGGACCGGTGATAGAAAAGCACGATGTTCAGCGCGCCTCCCCCATTGAAAGACTTACCGTAAGTGAGATCGATATTATTGGCGATCTCCGGCTGGAGGAAGGGATTGCCCCGGGTCAGGTTCTTTGGATCGCTGGCATTGACATACGGATTCAGAGACCGGTACTGGGGCCGTTGTATCCGGTGGGTATAACTGAGCTTGAGCGATTGCTCTCCTTCAAAAGAATGGGAAAGGATCAGCGACGGCGCAAAGGTATTATAGCCGGGAATGATGGTGCCGGGCGCCTTGGAAAAGCCTGCATTGGTCTCCGTTCGCTCGTACCGCAGCCCTCCTTTTATGTCCAGGAAGCCAAAGGCAGGAAAGGTCAGCGATGCATACCCGGCATATACATTCCGGTCATAGGTCAGGGCATTGGATTGGGAAGTGTCATAGATATAAGCGGAATTCGCCGCATCGAGTGAATAGGTAGGCGAGGTGCTGCTGATCCGGCGCACCTGGATACGGCCGCCCGTTTCCAGTCTTATCTTCTCTCCCAATGGCTGAACATAATCCAGTCTCACATTAGACTCCTGGTCATGACCGGCACTGTTGCCTTGTGAGCCTGAAAAGGTAGAATCGCCGGAGGGAAGACTTTGCGTCTGGCCATAAGATGACCTGTTCTTTCCAAAGCTTCCATCCAGGGAAATATCGAGCTCCCGGTCTTCCTGTGCAAAGGTTTTTTTATATCGCAGGTCCCAGTCAATGGATTGCGCCCTGAACTCAGTGTTCGACCGGGCCACGCTGAAGAGATTGGAAATGGGATTGCCCGCAGGTATTCCATATTGGCTTTCCTGTTGCTGATAGGAGCCCCGGGTATGATTGCCGAAATTGTCATAGCCGATATTCGCGGACAGGGTATTGTTTTTGTCCAAATTCCAATCAAAGCCAAGGCCGGATTCATAGCCGTTGCGGAGGAAGCGCCCGCTGCCGTTCTGCAACAATTGATCGGTCAGATTTCCGGTGCTGTCATAGGAACGGCGGGTGGACGAATTGAGGGTGGTTGAAGGCAATTGGGCATTGCCACTGAAAAATGCATTCATTCCGAAGTTGCCCTTCCGTGCGTTCAGGTTGAAAGAGCCGTTTTCCAGCCTGGTACCGGTCGTCAGGCTGATATTGCTGTTGATGCCGCTTACNNCCCGCTCAGGCGGTTATCTTTCAGGACGATATTGATGATCCCGCCTGTGCCTTCTGCGTCATATTTGGCTCCCGGGCTGGTAATGACCTCAATGCTCTTGATCTGGCTGGCTGGAATAGATTGAAGCGCATCGGCCAGGTTGTTCCCGAAAATGCTGGAAGGTCTTCCATTGATCAGAAAAAGGATGTTGGAATTGCCCTGGAGCTGCACGTTGCCATCTACGTCCACGGAAACCATCGGAACCTTTTTCAGAACATCCGTTGCCACCCCTCCCTGCGAACTAATGTCCTTCTCCGCATTATAGACCATTTTGTCGATCTTATTCTCAATAAGACCGCGTGGCGCAATGACCGTGACCGGCTGAAGGTCAACGGCCTTTTTCGTTACAAAAATATTCCCGAGTGAGAGGGCTTGCCCTTTCCCGGTAAGCTGCACCGGACCGATGGTCCGGACACCATACCCAATGGCGTTGATGGTAAGGGTGTAAGTCCCGGCAGGCAGGCCATCCAGGATAAACGACCCTTTATTTCCCGTTATTCCTCCGCTGACCGGCGCTCCGTCCTTTTTAGCGGATAGCGTGATGCTGGCATATTCGACCGGCTGCCTGGAAAGAGAATCGATGACGCGACCGGCTATGCTGGCCTTGCCCCCGGCTGTCTGAACCTGTTGCTGAGCCCGTACAAAGGAAAAACATAATAAAAAAAATAGCCCGATAAAAAATTGCTTCATGATTGCTTACGAATTGAAGGCGGAAAATTACCCTTTCATTCTGGAGCAAATCTGTAGTCCAGTCTATGTAATGCCAACCCTTGACCATTCATTGATTGGCCGGATCACCGTTTATTTACAAAGAAGGTTTGTAAACCAGCAATTTAAAGCTATCGGGAATACGTGTTCCCTTGTTTTGCCGGCAGACGGCAAACAACCGCTGGTGATTTTTGTCGAGGGCAAGCCCGGTGGGGCCGCCGCAATTGTAAAGTAAAAACAAGATTTTGGGACCCCACTACCCTTCTTTCACAAAATTCCCCGCCAAATCAAAGATCAGGTCTTTTCCTTTGATCTCCACTTCATAACCATGCGTCCCGCCGGCATAAGTCACCTTCCCTGCTTCTTTTATCTTAGCCCCGCTATAATGAGCATTTACATAAGAAGGGACTTTAGAAGGCAACGATGAAATGGGGATGTTCTGAACCAATTCAATGAAGTTTACGGAAGGCGTAAATTGTGCAGAATTATCCTCTCCCGATCTGCCGCCCCAGTTAGCTTCATAATTACCCTTTTCCTTTTCCCAGGACACTTTGGAAGCAGCGGGAAATTCCTTGCTTAAAGCCGTCTTCACGACAGCTGGGACATCCATCACTTTAAGGTCTTGCGCGACGCCACTCAGTCCGATCAGCGCGCAAAAGAACATTGATGTTGTCTTTTTCATATACAAAAATTTATCAGTTAAAAGATAAACTTAGATCAATATTCTGAAGACATTCTGAACGATGGTAAGATGCCCTGGCTATGCTGGCGCCACGAAATGAAAAAAATTCCTGAAAACTTTTCGGGACAAAGCCTGGATGGGGGTGAAATCATTATGCGGCCCGGAGCTCAGCGCAAATGGAAAAGATTATTTCATTTAATGTCTTCGCACGGAAAGGCTTAGTAATGAATTTTACAGCTCCTTCTTCGATTGCCATTTCTCTCAGACCCACCGAAATATCGGCCGTCATTATTACGATCTTTACATCGGGATAGAGGGCGAGAATACTTTTTATATGGCTGACGCCAGTCCCATCAGGCAAATTGTTGTCCAGCAATATAATGACCGGCTTGAGCTTACTTAAATAGATTTCAGCACTTTTTAGAGTGTGTTCAACATGAACGGCGCAGATTTTTATAATCACAGCTGCCAGGATCTCGCATAGATCATTATCATCATCTACTATGAGCACGCTGCATGTTATATCATTATTTTCCATAAGTATATTTGTGTAATAATCATTGTGTATAGGGAATTGCATACCGGCATAACGCAGCACCGTGCGGCACTGCAAAAACCGGGAAACAGCGAAATGAATAAAAAACAGAAATCACAGCTCGAACAGCAATTGCTGATCGTGACCGGTATGAGGTATCTGCCGGATAAAATTATCATAGCCCTCTTCATTCTCATGGCTACTCTCCGCGCCGTAGGCATCCAGGCTATAGCCTATCAGCCCGTCATTGGCACGGATCACATATAAAATTTCCGAATAGGATGGATCACTCTCGCCTTCAAATCGAAAAGTCTTTATGACTTCCAACTCATCCGGCTGGTAATTTTTGCCCCGTCCTGCCGTGAACCCGTCAGAGGTCCAGCGTAATTCATTATCCATCTTTTTATGTCTTAATGTTTCCAGGACCTCGGACGAAGAGGTCATATTTTGAGGGGTAGTTGTAACACTCATATTGCATCATTTTATTAAATTATGGGATTAGAAAACCATGCCAATTTATAGTTCCTTATTCAGAAATCCCCTGCTCAATGCCGACCATTGCGCTTCCGACAGACTTACTATTGCGCCTGCAGCCACCAGGGCATTCCGTACGCCATCCACCATGTTTTCCGTGGAAGTATTGGGGACTTCGTTCCTGCCGTGATAAAAGACGGTTACTTTTGAACCTAGCCTTTGGATGATATAAGAGGAGGTAGCATCACTTTGAAAGAAGTGGGCGGTTTCCAAATCGGTATGAACCGGGTTGCTGCAGGGCCGTACTTTCATGCCGATCCACTCCCGCATGCCTTCGGGATTATGATGGTCTTCCAGCTTTTCCACCTTTACCCAGTCATAACCTTCTCCCGCCAGGGGACCCGGACCGGGAATATTGATCCGGATAAAATCGCCTTCAAGGGCTAATCTGTGCAAATCCGTTCCATTTTCTCCTGCCAACCTGAATTCCGCACTTGGCCACCCGGCTAATTCATGCCATATGGGTGGATTGAGCATTCTCTTTGCCGCTCGTTTGAAACATTCACAGGCATCTTCCCGGGAAGGAAGGTCCACGAAATATTCAAGATCAATCGGCTTTCCTTTAATATTAGCGGGAACGAGATCGTTGTTAAAGGTTGATAATGCAGGGTTCAAGGTGAACATATCGTAGATTTAATGACCGGAATGCGACTTACACTTCGAACCACTAAAAAAACCATGCCACCCAATTGGGAAGTCTTACCGCATCAGGCATATCTTGGGCATTTACACTATTTGAAAATGTTTCTTACTGATTAAAATCATAGATGGAATTGACCATTTTCATAAATAAATCTGAGTGAAGATGCTATTTTTATTAGCAATCCCATCCCACCCCATAATATGCATGATCTCATGAGACATTAATAGTTGGACTTAATATGAACTCACATGAAACTCTACATCAAAAATATGGTATGCATGCGTTGCAAAATGGCAGTAAAGGACGAGTTTTCTAAACTTGGACTACACTATACCAGAGTGGACTTAGGTGAAGCAGAAATCATTGAAAATATCTCCGCAGAACAGCATGAAAAGATCAAGGCGGCCCTATTGAAATCAGGCCTTGAATTAATAAATAATAAAAAGAGTGTATTGATCGAGAAAATAAAACGATT
>PLXD01000260.1 GCA_003151295.1 Chitinophagaceae bacterium
CATCCGATCCAGCTTCTGCTTGCGGAGTATCCCCCGTATGGTTTTTGCCCAAAAAGGGGATAGCAGCACTAATAGGATCATAACAAGTACAAATGGGTCCCTGTTATTTATTAGATATAGACAGTTTATACAGTTCCAGGCCATAATTTCGGTTTAACGGAATAGGTTAAGGGTCCCGAAAATACATATTTTGCGGCCCTCGGTTTTAAATTACCTTTGCACCTCTTTATACAGATAGCCAGGATATCTCAGATATCTGCGTTCTAGTTAAGTAAAATGAAAATTGAAAGGAATGTATAGGACTCATACTTGTGGAGAGCTAAGAAAGAGCCATATCGGCCAGGAGATTAAACTGGCTGGCTGGGTACAGACGATACGCAAATTCGGCAGTATTACTTTTATCGACCTGCGGGACCGCTATGGCCTCACTCAATTGCTTTTTGGGGAAGAATTAAATAAAGAATTGACTGACAATCCTTTAGGGAGGGAGTTCGTGATACAGGTCCAGGGGATCGTAGCCGAAAGAAGCAATAAGAACGCCAACCTGCCTACCGGGGAGGTGGAAGTCAAAGTGACCGCATTTGCGGTCCTGAATAAATCCGTAACTCCCCCTTTTACGATACAGGACGATACGGATGGGGGAGATGNNCCGCTACCTGGACCTCCGGCGCCAGGCCGTGAAGAAGAACCTGGAGCTCCGTTATGCGGTGAACCGGGCGGCCAGGAATTACCTGCACGAGCACGATTTCATGGACCTGGAAACGCCTTTCCTGATCAAGTCTACCCCCGAAGGCGCCAGGGATTTTGTGGTGCCTTCGAGAATGAACCCGGGGCAATTCTATGCCCTGCCCCAGTCGCCGCAGACCTTCAAGCAATTGCTAATGGTGAGTGGGTATGACCGATACTACCAAGTAGTAAAATGTTTCCGGGATGAGGACCTCCGCGCTGACAGGCAGCCCGAATTCACCCAGATAGACTGCGAAATGAGCTTTGTCGAACAGGAAGATATCCTGCACATGTTCGAAGGCATGATCCGGCATATCTTCCGGGAAGTAAAGGGTATTGAATACGCCGATATAATAGAAAGAATGAGCTGGGAAGAGGCGATGTGGATTTACGGGAATGACAAGCCGGATATCCGTTTCGGCATGAAGCTGGCAAATCTCAAATCGGCCTTTCAGAAAGACGGGAAGATCGTGGCGACCGGCGAACTAATCATTGGGGCAGGATTTGTGGTATTCGATAAGGCAGAAACGGTGGTTGCGATCGCCGTACCCGGCGCCGCCGAATACACCCGTAAACAACTGGACGAACTGACCGAATGGGTGAAAAGACCGCAGATCGGCATGCAGGGGTTGGTTTCAATCAAATGCAATGCCGATGGAGGATTTAAGAGCAGTGTAGACAAGTTCTACCCGGAAGACCGGTTAAAGTCGATCGCTGAAGCCTGCGGGGCTACTCCCGGCGACCTGGTGCTGATACTGGCCGGTGCCGAAGAAAGAACGCGTAAAGCCATGAGCGAACTGAGACTGGAGCTCGGCGAAAGACTGGGTCTGCGGAAAAAAGACCAGTTCCGCCTGCTATGGGTGCTTGACTTCCCGCTGTTCGAATACAGTGAAGAAGGTAATCGCTGGGTAGCCCGTCATCATCCTTTTACGGCGCCCAAACCGGATCATATCCTGGTGATGATCGACAATGACCCGACCATTAAAAATACGGCTGAATACCTGCAACACCCTTATTCCGGGATTAAGGCGAATGCCTATGACATGGTCCTGAATGGCAATGAGATAGGCGGAGGTTCGATCCGTATCTTCCAGCGCGACCTTCAGGAGAAGATGTTCACCGCGCTTGGAATGACCAAGGAGGAAGCCTTGCATAAATTCGGCTTCCTGTTGGGGGCCTTCGAATATGGCGCTCCGCCGCACGGTGGGATTGCCTTCGGCTTCGACCGGTTATGTGCGATCCTGGGCGGCAGCGAGAGTATCCGCGATTTTATCGCCTTCCCTAAAAATAACAGCGGCCGCGATGTGATGCTCGATGCTCCTTCCACCATCGATGACCAGCAACTGAAGGAACTGGCCATCCGGTTAGCCGTTCAATAAATACCGGCCGGAAAATGCAGGGCAGAATTTATAAAATAAAATACAGGCGTTTTATAAATAATTAGAGGAATGAAAAGATTATTAGTGATTTCAGGGATACTATCCTGGTTCAATCTCGTGGTTTGGGGCTTTTTTGTTGCCGTGGCTACCCTGTTGGCATTGCTATATACGAATATAGAGCTCTTCATAGGCGTTTTCATCGTCAGCAGTATCGTTCTTCACAGTTACGCGGCCTTAAAGCTGCGAAAAAGCATTAAAAATCCAGTTGTACCACTAGGCAGCCAAACTCCAATCGGCATTCGCCTGATGGGAGCTTTCACCTTATTCCTTGGCATCATCTATATAAGCCAGGGGATCACTATTATCCAGAATATGCAGGAAGTCGTCAAAAGTTTTCAGGAGGTCATAGAGTCCTTGTCCGCCGGGAGTTCGAAAAATATCAATCCGCGAAGCATGGCATGGGGGATCAGCATTTTCTCAATTGTCTTGGGTCTGAGCTGCGTCGGCAACGCCATCCTTAATTTCCGTATGCTCAAGTGGTATTTGTTCAGCAGCAAGGATGAGCAGGATTTTTTAAAATAGAAACACACCTCCAAGCTATTTTCCCCTTTTCAATAAAAACCAGCGCCCCATCAAGATGGCGCAAGTCAGTAGCCCTAGCAGGAGGAGGCTGAATAAAATGTGCTCCACCGGGCCCGTGTCCCTGTTACGCCCAGCCCCGATGAGGAATTTCGATTGATGAACATAGCTGTCCAAGCTGGGATAAGCNNTAGGATAATGCGCTTTCCCGAAAAAGAACAATCCTTCATCGAATAATTTTGAGGCCGTGCTCATCGCCGGCGTAATATCCGCCGTATCAAGGTACTCATTCAGGATGGTGACCGGTATGGCAAAATTCATTCCCGCCGCAAGCCCCCCCGTATTTTCGATACTGCCGAACGTGGTCAGGCCGACAACCTCCCCCTTCTCAATACAGACCGGCCCGCCACTGCTTCCATGGTTGATATTGGCGTCCATCTGGATGACCGGCCACCCACCCACGGAATTCTTGATGGCGCTGACGATACCGGTCGTCAGGGTGGGTTCCAGGGCCGATTCGGCAGAGACAAAGTCGTTATTGGTTGCCGGACCGGGGTATCCATAGACATATAATTGTTCCCCCACTCTTGGTAACTCCTCCGGGGCTATCCGGAGCGTGGGCCGGTTGGTATCGCCGTCTATCTTAAGAATGGCAATGTCTTTCCCCGGCATAGGTAGTCCCTTGACGACAACGGTAGCCGGCTGCTTCTCGCTAACCGATCCTTTACCATCACGGTCAGACCGGAATACGACAAATATATTTTTTTTAAGATCATACAGCTCCATGGAAAACAGGCGCGAATAGACGGAAGCATAGGTATTATAAAGCAGGTTCCGTTGCTGCTCGGTAAAACTGGTGGCCCAGGCGCTTTCCAGTGCCGAGATA
>PLXD01000569.1 GCA_003151295.1 Chitinophagaceae bacterium
CTGAAGTACCCAGACAGTATTACTATTTTCCAGCTTCAGGTCCGGGGTATGAAAGGCGAGCTCCGTTCCTTTGCCGATCGCCCCGAATTTACTATACTGCAGCAGGGACTTATTCAGGGTCGCCTTATAATCGGTAGCCGGCGCCAGGGGCGTTGCAGGAGAAAACACGAGCTCGTTGGGATGCTCCCAGCGGAAGCGCCCGGGTATCTTCGGCTCAAAGTCCACATAATCGGTGGAATCCCAGCGGTCAAGCAAAGAGTCTTTAACCAGTGGCTGGGAGAAGCGGAAGACAAGATTCCCCAACGGAGGCACTTCCTCACGGGCATTGGTGTAGTCGAGGCTTACGGTGCTACGGTTACAGGCAGACAAAAAAATAACAACCGCAATGGTTGCCAGTAAACGGGGAGTATTACGCATATATAGGTCAGTTAAAGATTTGACGATCTTATTTTGGAAGACACTGTTAAAATACGAAAAGACTGTAAAAAAAGAAGGGCTGTTCTCTTGCAGGGAAAAAAGAAAAACAGAAATTAGTGTAAGAAAGCTAAGGAGGGTGACCCGGCGAGCCCATTTGATGAAAGATTTGCGAACGAAAATTACACCGCGAACAACCATATTTGCAAATACCGCCAGATAAGAAATTGTTAATTCGCTTAGAGATCTTATTAGAATGAAAGAAAGCGTTAGAAATTGGATGATTAGAGGCGCCGGTTCCCTTTTTGGGGTGCTCCTCCTGTTTCTATTGCTGAACCGACTCTTCCCGCTACCGGACAAGATCGAATATTCTACGATCATCACCGACAGCAAAGGAGAGGTGATCCATGCCTACCTTACCCGGGACCAGCAATGGCGTATGAAGACGGCGCTCAACGAGATATCTCCCATGCTGCGCAAAACGATCATAGAAAAAGAAGATAAATATTTCTATTATCATCCCGGGGTCAACCCGCTGGCTATAGCAAGAGCCCTCGCCAGGAATATCTTCCATATGCGTCGCACTTCGGGTGCTTCCACCATCACTATGCAGGTGGCCCGGGCTCTGGAACCGAAGAAACGCACTTACCTGAACAAACTGTCAGAAGCATTCCGGGCCTTCCAGCTCGAATGGAAGTACAGCAAGGACGAAATCCTGCAATTATACCTCAACCTGGTACCCTACGGCGGAAATATCGAAGGTGTGAAATCCGCGTCCATCCTCTATTTCGCCAAGAACCCCGATCACCTTTCGCTGGCCGAGATCACCGCCTTGTCGATCATTCCCAACCGGCCTTCCTCCCTGGTGATGGGGAAAAATAATGATAAAATCGTCGGGGAGCGAAATAAATGGCTCCGGAAGTTTGCGAAAGACAAGGTCTTTGACGAAAAAGAGATTCAGGACGCGCTGAATGAGCCGCTGACTGCAATCAGGGGTTCGGTGCCCGATTATATCCCTCAACTGGCCTACAAACTAAAAAGGCAGAACGGCGGCGATATCATCCGGACCTTTATCGATCTCAACATGCAAAGAAAGGTGGAGAAGCTGGTATCGGATTACTCCCGGACCCTATACCTCAAGAATATCCGCAATGCGGCAGTGATCGTGCTGGACAACGCTACTCATCGGGTAGTCTCCTATGCCGGTTCGGCCGATTTCAGGGACACCCTGGATGGCGGACAGGTCAACGGGGCAGCAGCCATCCGTCAGCCGGGAAGCACCCTGAAGCCCCTGCTGTACGGGCTTTGCATAGACGATGGGCTGCTGACACCGAAAATGGTCATCACCGATGTCGCCGTAAATTACCAGGGATATGCGCCGGAGAATTATGATAAGACCTTCAACGGGTATGTGACCATGGAGTACGCCCTGGAACATTCCCTGAATATCCCCGCCGTAAAAAGCATGAAAGCCCTGGGCACTGACCGGCTGATCCAGGCCCTGGCCCTATGCGATTTCCGGCAGATCAAAAAAGACCAGCGTAAGCTGGGGCTCTCCATGATCCTGGGCGGCTGCGGAGCGACCCTCGAGGAATTGACGGGTCTGTATTCCATCTTCGCAAACGAAGGCAGGTATACGCCGCCGAAGTATGCTTTCGGGGAAGAAGCCGATAGCTTACAGCTATTAGCTAATAGCCGGAACGGGGAAAGAAAAGCTAACAGCAAGACAATGCCATGCGCCGGAAAGACAGTGATAAGCCCCGCTGCCTGCTACATGATCAATGAAACCCTCTCGAAAGTCAACCGGCCCGATTTCCCCCTGAACTGGGAGAGCACCATGCACCTGTCGAAGATCGCCTGGAAGACAGGAACTTCCTATGGCCGCCGGGACGCCTGGAGCATCGGGTACAACCGGCGCTATACGGTGGGCATCTGGATAGGTAATTTCTCCGCGGTGGGCGTGCCGGAACTAAGCGGGGCGAATGTCGCCACCCCCCTGCTGTTCAAGATCTTCAATACGATCGATTACGATAACGATGAACCCTGGTTCCGACAGCCCAAAGATTGCAAACTCCGTATCGTGTGTTCAGAAACAGGCATGCCGCCGGCCGATCATTGCACGGACCTTGTAACGGATTATTTCATCCCCATGGTCTCCCCGTCTGCAAAATGCAATAACATGCAGGAAGTGATCGTCTCTGCCGACGAAAAAATATCCTATTGCCGGAGCTGCATGCCGGAGAACGGCTATAAGAAGAAACGCTATAAGATCATTTCTCCGGAGATGCAGGCCTATTTCGAGGACAACCGGATCGCATTCCAGAAGATACCGCCGCACAATCCCGATTGTGAGAAAATATTCCGGGAAGGGGCGCCGATAGTGGTATCCCCCTCCCCCGGCAGCGAATACCTGATCAACAGAAAGGATCCCGAACCCCTGCAGTTGAGTTGCCATGTAAGCAATGACGTGAATAAGGTCTACTGGTATATCAATAACAAATTCTACAAATCCGGCGAAGCGAGGAACAAGCAGTTCTTTTTTCCCGAAGAAGGTCCCGTGAAGATTTCCTGCACCGATGACAAGGGCAGAAACCGCGATATATTCATCCGGGTGAGATATGTGAATTTATAAAAACTTCCGGATAAAATTATTGAACCCCCTTTACCGGCTCTCCCACTGGGTGATTGGCAGTAAAATGAAACCCCAGTAAATGAGCAAGGGTCTGTGCATACTGGTCCTGGTAAATCTGTCCGTTTGTACTTACTTCTCCCAGGGGAGGGGAATCCGGTCCCATTACCATCAGGTATGTTTCATTGGCATGGACTATCTTAGAACCATGACTCGTCCATTGATCACCATAACCACGTCCATGATCCGGGCATATTAAAACAGTCGTGTTATCCTTATAAAACGGATCCTGTTGCATGTATTTCCAGAGCTCCCCCAGCATAGCATCGATCTTATGGGCGGCATCCAGGTACATGTCATATTTGCCTTCGTGTGCAAAATCATCCGTATCTCCAAAATCAATGTACATCACATGCGGATGATCGGCCATCATATAGGCTTTCGCCATGGCAAAAGTAATAGCATCCAGTCTTTCACCCTGGCCGAAAACTTCAGGCATGGTATGCTGAAGGGTATTCATTTCCTGTTGCAGGGTCGTGAGTCCGGGCCCCTTCACATCTTCCTCATAAATATTTACCAGCATGCCATTCCGGTCCCGGTTAATGATCCTGGCAACCGCATCCCATGAGGCGAAAGTGACTACCTTTCCATGATATTCTTTTTGCTTATCAATAAACTCCAACACATTTTCATTGGGGTTATCCGGGTATTCATTCGAATTAATGAGCGAATCATAATAACCGCAAAAGGTTTCACTCCGGCCGGGATAAGAAAACCAATACTTATTTTTAACATTCACATTATTGCCCAGATCCCGGTTACCATATAGCTGTCCGTTTTTTGCGATTTGCTGCCACACAAAAGGCATCAATTTTTCCCGCCGGGTCCTTGCGTCCGTTTCCCAATATTTTCCCACAAGCCAAAGAGAATCCTGCGATGTATATTTTTTATTAAATAATAAACCGGGATCGGCTCCTCCGAAAAGTTCCTTCCACCGATAGCCATCCATAGAGACTATAATTACATTTTTGGTTTTGTGCTGTTGCGCAAAAGCCGGAAGCATAAAAAAGAATAAGAAAATGGCAATAAGAGTTCTCATTGTAATAGGCTTTAAAGAAGCACTAATGTACAATGTTTGTATTACCCAAAAGTTAATAAATACTTTTTTGAAACGACGGCACATTAGTTGGTCTTTTCAGGATCAGGTCCTTTTTGCCGAGCGGGTAATTGGAGGAATCGAGGGTGACCAGCACCCGATCATTATCGGCTTCCCCAGTTCTGCTTTCTGCCGGCGAGCTGCCATCCTGTTGGCGTGTGCCTGAAAAGACAGGTGCTGCCCATGCCGCAAAG
>PLXD01000299.1 GCA_003151295.1 Chitinophagaceae bacterium
TAAATAAATCTTATTTTCATCCATAATATTCGTTTTTTAATGGCCGGATGATTTTTCCGGTTCATCCATTATAAACTGCTTGTATGGCTTTGAATTTCATTTGGATTGTTTTCTTCCTGATCGCTTTTGTGGTGGCCCTGATCAGGTTGCTGGTCTTTGGGGAGACGGATATTTTTCGTACGATCGTAGACGGGATCTTCGATTCTGCCAATACCAGCGTTCAGATCTCCATTGGTTTGATCGGGATCATATCCCTTTTCCTGGGCTTTATGAAGGTAGGGGAGAAAGCAGGGGCCATCAATTTCCTATCCCGGATAATAGGTCCTTTTTTCAATAAGCTTTTCCCGGAAGTTCCTAAGAACCATCCTTCTTTCGGGCATATGATCATGAATTTCTCCGCCAATCTCCTGGGATTGGACAATGCGGCTACTCCCTTCGGGCTTAAGGCCATGCAGAGTCTGCAGGAGCTGAATCCCGATAAAGAGACGGCCTCCAATGCCCAGATCATGTTCATGGTATTGCATGCTTCGGGGCTCACTTTGATACCCGTGTCCATCATTACCCAGCGGGTCGTGCTGAAGTCGGCCGATCCAACCAGCATTTTCATTCCCTGCATGATCGCGACTTTCGCGGCGACGGTGGTGGCTATGACGGTCGTTTCCATCAGGCAAAAAATCAACTTATTTCAGCCAGTCATCCTCCTGTGGATTGGGGGCGTCAGTGCATTGATCGCCGGAATGATCCTTTATTTGCGGCTGCACAGGGAAGGCATAGAAGCCTTTTCCAAAGTGACGAGCAATGGCCTGATATTTCTGCTCTTCATCGTCTTCATCCTGGGTGCCTTGTGGAAAAAGGTGAATGTCTACGATGCTTTTATCGAAGGGGCCCGGGAAGGTTTCGATATCGCTGTCAAGATCATCCCTTACCTGGTGGGGATGCTGGTGGCTATCAGCGTATTGCGTAGTTGTGGGGTATTTGATTACCTGATCATGGGGTTGCGCTATGGGGTCGGCTCCCTGGGATTTAATACGGATTCCGTGGCTGCCATACCGACCGCCCTGATGAAGCCTCTCAGCGGAAGCGGCGCCCGGGCAATGATGATCTCCACCATGCAGCAATATGGACCCGATTCCTTTCCGGGCCAATTATCATGCGTATTCAACGGATCTTCAGATACGACTTTTTATATAGTAGCCTTGTATTTCGGGTCGGTGGGTATCCGGAAGACCCGGTATGCCGTTCCTGCGGCTTTGCTGGCTGACCTGGCCGGTATGATAACGGCCATCGCCGTAGCCTATTTTTTCTTCCATCATGGGAAAGGGTAGCCCTGAGCTGACTGCCCAGGTCATCGAAGGGAGCCGTCTATTTTAAGACAAATCTGGCCGTAAACGCAAAGGCATCGGCGACGAAATTAATACGGGGAATAATATCCAGTTCGGGTTTCCAGTCGAGGGAGAGATTGATCGGGGCGTTCTGGAATTTATAATCGAGACCGGTAATACCTGTCGGTCCCAGGTAGGTGTTGCCGCTTTGGAATCCGACATAGCCGCCGGCCCCATAAAACCAGGTTAAGGCTGGCGTGGCGCCGATCAACTGGTGTCTTTCGAACAGCCCCCCGATACCAAAGCGGGTGCCGTACGATACCAATCCTTCCACGGCATCGCGATCATTCAGGAAGTATTTCACGGAGACGGAATTGCTCAGGGTGGGAGAGCCGCTGCTGAGGCGGATACCGATCGCCGTTTTGTAATCCTGTGCGTGCAGATGGTTGGAGAGGACGGTAATAAAAATAAAAATTAAATAGCGGGTTATATTACGCATATTATACATTTATGGGTTGGAACGAAAAGCATGCCAAAAGTATTGGAATCCAAGTGTTAGAGAAATCTTAATGTTTTTTGCGAGCGCTGGCTTTATCATTTTGCAGGCTCCATCATTTGGAAACAGGCTTTACTGAGTCAGCAGGAGCAGGATTATTGATAGGGGCGGGGATAGGGATCGAACCGGGCTTCTTGTCGGACTCTGATTCAAGCGTGTCAAACTCGGAGGCGGACTTGGTCTTTAAGACAGGCCGCTCGAATAATTCGTACTTGGTCTTTGGTCTTATCTCTTCCAGCCACCTGAAATTGCGTAACCGCATATCGTCAAAATTGACTTTTCTGATAGGGCTCATGGTTCCCGTAACATCGTTGCGCAGAACCACCCTGTTCAATGCCTTGTTCCGCCAGATCATATCGATGATGTCGGCCTGTGACTTGTTGACTCCTACGAAAGCCTGTTTATCGTCCCGCGTATAATAGATGCTTTCCGCATTGCCTTTGGCACGCATATAATCGATTGTCCCGTTTTTAAAATAGCCATTCAGGGTGATGCCCTTCAACTGGTTGTAGAGATTTTCTTCCGCTTTATTAACGGCCAGTGCATTCTCGAAGACATAGAGGCGGTCGGCCTTTTTATTTTTCGTGAACAGGAAGATCGTATCGCCGGTCACCTGGTAACCCCCGTTCCCCCAGACGATCGGGTCGGTGAACAGGCGGAAAATCGAGTCTTTACCGGAATACCAGAGACTATCACAAACTGCCTGCAAAGAATCCGAAAAAATCCGCACGTGATGGTAGACCTGCAGAAATCGTTTGTTGCTGTCTGCGGGATCTATTTCATTTGGATCATGAAGTTCGTTGCCTGATGAATTCCGGGCGAGCAAAGCCAGGGCGTCCTTATTCTTTTTGGCCACCATGGCGTCCGCGAACCTTTGTGCATGGAGGGTGTCCGATCTGCGGACCGCCAGCGATACGTTGGCAGGGGCTCTCGACAATACCGAATCGAATGTTCGTTTGGCGAGGACAGAATCGGCCCTATGTAGATCGAGCAGGGAATCTGCAACACGTACTGCTTCTATGGCTGATTGTATTGCTAAAAGAGAATCCTGCCTTCTTTTGGATGATATTGAGTCGATCCGCCTGATTACCGCCAGGGAATCGTTCACTCTCTTGGCCGATACGGAATCGGCCATTCGTTTTGCCAATCGCAGTTCCGCCCGATGGGCTGCCGCAACGGAATCCGAGGCCTGTCTTGCCAACACCGCTTCCTTCCTTCTTCTGGCCCGCGGGGAATCGTCTTCTTTTTTTACCAGTGCCCTGGCTGTTTCTCTTTTTGTCATCAGCGAATCGGCGACATGTCGGGTTGTCAAAACCGAATCGAGGCCATGTTTGGCAGCCAAAATCGATTCGACGCCATATCGGTTAGCCAATAGAGAATCCGCGAGATGTTTTTTTTCGGCTGACATATCGACGATTGGATGCCCTCCTTCCAGCAGGGTATCCGCATTGGAAACGGCCAGCAGGGAATCGGCTCTCTTTTTTGCGGATAGCGAATCTGTAATTCTTTTATCGGTCATGGTGTCCGGCCGGGCGGTCTGAGCCCTTTCCCAGTCGGATAGCATCCCGGAAAACAGGGTATCGCCCGTAATATAGATCGAGTCCTGGTCCTGTTTAAGGATCGCCAACGGGTTTTCCGTGGCCAGGAGGGTCTGTCTTTTGCCATCCGATATCATCCGGTTGGAGAGGATCACCACCCCCTCCGCGGTATCTTTAAAGACGACATTTCCGGTTGCGATGCTGACTTTGGAACTATCATTCGTAACCATATTATTGGCTATGACTATTTTCGTACCGTCTACGATGATGGGTCGTTGGCCGAACTGGGCCCTCTTATTTCTCAGATCGTAAAACCCTTCTTTGGTGTGAACGGTACGGTGGGTGCTATCGCGGAAGACAATATCGGTCCAGGTGATGAAAGTGGAGATCTGTGTTTGCGTATTATACAGAAGTGAGTCCGTGGACAAGTCATATTGCGGATCCCGGAGAATGACATTCTTTTTAAAATAGACATCCCGGGTCTCTGCATAATAGACTCCTTCCTGGCTGGTGAGCACCGATCCGTTATTGACCACTTTACCACCACTGTTGTAGGTCCCTATACGCATGCCCATATCGTAATGAAGTTCATCGGTGGTCAGGATCCCTTTGCCGTCAGTGAGTTTGACCTTTTTCTTGAAAAGGATCGTCTTTTTGTCGACGAAATATTTCATGTAATCCGAGAAGATATTCACCGAATCGTTGTCGTTAATATGTACATTACCGAAGGACTCTATATAGTTCTCTTTTTGGTTGAGGACCATGCTATCGCAATAAATCAGGGTCTTTTCCTGCTGCAACTCTACATGTCCCACCAGGAAGATCAGTTCGGTCGCCGAATCTTTTTTTTCATATTTGTAATTATCGGCCTTTCGTATAAATACGATGCTGACCGAATCGCTGGTCGGTGAACGAAAGGGGATGGCGTTCTGGGAGGAAGCCGTCTCCGTTAAAAAACAGCACAGCAGGCTGAAGACAGCCAAGGCAATTCTCTTCATCTTACTTATTACCGGGTTTTGGCACAGAATCATTGATGGGTGCGGTAAGAGGGCCGGTCTTGTCCTTTCGGCCAAAAACGGAGATATTCACGTATCGTTTGGGGTGTACCCGGAAGTCATCCAGCAGGATANNCCAGGTTCTGGTAGAGTTTTTTATCATTCAGCAACAGGCCGAGGGAGCCATTCGTGCTGTTCATTTTGGCGATCGTCGCTTTTAGCTCGCTCATCGTCGACTGCAGGGTTTCCACGGTTTCCTCGATTTTCGAGTTAGCCAGCTTGGAAGTGGCTTTTTCGAGGTTTTGAAGGGTCTTATCGACCTGGTCATTATTCTTGGCCAGGTTGCCGGTGAAAGAACTGACATTTTTAATGGATTGCGCCAGGGCGCCGGTCTGCGTGTTCAGCATGGATTGCAGGGAGGCGGAGGATACCGCCAGGTTGGCGATGATTGAACTGAAATTGTTCTTCAGCTTGGGATCGAACATACCCCCTATAACCTGGGTCAACGAATCGAGGGATTCGAGCGTGCTTCCGAGCCTTACGAGTACGGGATTGATGCTGGCCTGCACCTGGGATACCAGGTTGGGCTTCTCGCGGGTGGACAGGGTATCCCCGTCATTCAACAGGTCCGGGCTGTCTCCCTTATCGATCTGGACGAAAGAGGAACTGATAAGACCGGAATTAATGATTCCCACGGAGTTCTTCGGGATGTTGACCTTGCTTTTCAGCGTGATCGTGACGATGATGCCCCCTTTCAGGTCCTTATCGGCTGCGTTGATAGCGGAGACCGAGCCTATCTGGAGGCCATTGATCTTAACGGCATTGGATATTTCCATGCCTTCGACATTATTAAATACGGCATAAATATTCTTGCTATGTTCAAAAAGACTGCTTCCTTTCAGGAAATTAAAACCGAGGATCAGCCCGATAATGGCGATTACTGCAAGAACGCCGATCTTTGTTTCATTAGCGATTTTCATCCGTATTCTTTTATAAAATATTCATGAAATAGCAAATGTAGGGAAATTGCTGAGGAGTATACCTTATACGAAGTTAAAGTAATACGACCGTTCTTCTTTCGGGTCAGGCTATTTGGTCTGACCCGGAGTAACAGTAGAATCCGGGTTGGCGTTGCCCTGGGGAGAGCCTCCCTCCAGCATTTCCTTATATCGTTTCAGGGCGCTTACTATATTTTCTACGATCTGATCCTGGCCTGGCTCGCTGTTCAGGTATTCTTCTTCTTCTTTGTTGGTGAGAAAGCCCGTTTCGATCAGCACGCTGGGCATGCCTGTCGCCTGGAGGACCTTGATCCCTTCGTTCCTTTGCATCACTCCGTCGCTATGACGACCTGCTTTTATAAATTCGGTTTCAACCAGGGTGGCAAACAGGGCGCTGTTGGCAAAAAACTTTTTTTCATACAGCTGGGCGCGGATCCTTGCTTCCGGGGTGCTCATATCGAAAGCCGTATTCGTACTATCGCCCATATCATCCCCGCTTTCTTCGCGTTGTTTGATCGCATCCCCTTTAAAACCGCTCCGGTCCGCCTTCCAGACATAGGTTCCTGTGCCTATCCGGGTATTTTTTACGTAATAAGTCTCATAGATAGGTACTCTTCTGCGTCTTTTGCCTTTCCGGGCAGTCTTATGACCGATTACCCGTTTTACCGCATATTCTCCTGCTGTGTGACCATCGGAATTTCCGTGGATACAAATGAAAAGATCTCCATGCGATCTATTCGCCAGGTCAGCCCGGTAGCGGAGACCTTCTTTCAGGGTGGGCATATTGCCCGGTATAATATCTGTCGTACGGGTATAGACTATCCTTATCTCCGGGAATTGATCCTCTATGGCCTTGCCAAGTTTCAGGGAAATGGCCAGTGCTATGTCTTTTTCTTTGGAGATCAGCCCGTGCGTCCCATTATCGAATCCTCCGTGGCCGGGGTCTATGATGATGGTTTTAAGAACAGATTTCTGCCTGGGGATAACGCCTGTGGCAGGTTTTATAAATGAAGTGATGGAACAAATAATTGCGGATAATAACAATATGGCTGTCCTCTTTTTCATCATACTCACTATATTTTTACAGGTTGGCACTTTAACAGATTAGCATTTTTTGTTGATTCGCGGCTATTTTTGTTGACCCGGTGCGGCGGAGGAATCCTGGTTCGCACCGTCCTGGCGGGTACCGCCGTCCAGCATGTCTTTATATCGTTTCAAGGCGTTTGTGATATTGTCGACGATCTCGTCCTGGCCCTGGTCGCTGTTCAGGTACTCCTCTTCTTCCTTGTTGGTGACAAAACCGGTTTCCACCAATATACTCGGCATCGCTGTGGCCTGAAGGACCCAGATCCCCTTATTATTACGTTGCATGACCCCCCACACGCCCTGTCTGCCCGATTTTTTAAATTCGTCTTCCACCAGGGAAGCCAGGGCAAAGCTGTTGGCAAAATATTTTTTTTCATACAATTGGGCCCTTATTTTCGCTTCCGGAGAGGTCAGGTCGAGCATGTTCGTGCTGTCTTTTACTTTCTCACCGGTTTCGTTCCCTTCGCCTTCTTCGCTTCCTTCATTTCCTCCGTTGATGAAACTGCTTTTTGAAGTGGTGCGGTCCGCGGCCCAGATGAAGGTGTGTGTACCGGTCACCATGTTTTTTACCCAATACGATTCATAGATAGGGGCATTGATGATCTTTTTCCTCCTTTTTTTGCCCACATATACGGTCTTTTTTTTGTGCCCGATGACCCTTTTGGCATAATAGCCGCCGGCGGGTGCATCGGTCGCGTCACAATGGATGCTGATAAAGAGATCGCCTTTTGCTTTATTGGCCATATCCGCGCGGATGCGGAGAGAGCGGTGTATGTCGTCTATGTTTCCCGGTAATGCATCGGAGGTACGGGTGTATACGATTTTTACATCCGGGAACTCCTTCTGAATGGCCTTCCCCAGTTTGAGGGTGATGTCCAGGGCTATATCGGCTTCATGAGAGATCAGGCCAGAAGCTCCCGGATCGACACCCCCGTGTCCCGCATCCAGTATGATTGTATGAAGGACCGACTTCTGATCGGGCGCGA
>PLXD01000270.1 GCA_003151295.1 Chitinophagaceae bacterium
ATTACAAAATAGACTAGACACTAGTCCTATGTGCTGCGAATAATCCAGATCAACCAATATGTCGACATCACTGTCATTATCAGCTTCTTGCCGGGAATATGATCCGAACAAATAAGCCTTCAAAACAGGTTTATTGACAAAGTAGTCTCGAATTATTTGTATGTCCTTATCTTTCAAGTACATAATGCAAATTTATTTCTTTTTTCCGATTTTGGTAATATCATTCCAGCTCTATTTTAAACGTTGATTTCCTTATCTTCGCATTGATAAAATTGTACCCTCTCCCACCCCAGAGAGCAATCCATAACCACAATTTACAGGCTTTCACAAACATTTGACTACCAACGTATAAAGAGACGGGTTTTCATCCCTCTCTCTCCGCTGAGCCTCATAGGATATTGTTAGTCAATATTTTATGAGGTTTTTTTGTGACTGCCATTTTCTCGCGAACCTGAATGTGATATATATGCGAAATACCACTATTTGAAATGGATATGCTACCTGACAACAATTTCTGCTGTCTGCATAAATCCTTTATTAGGCTCACAAACATTTTTTGACATCCTGCAAACGGTCTTAATTTTGGGGCTGCCTACAAAATCACTATCCACGGTTTGATGATGATTCGGGTATTCGACCGCCCGTTTAAGATAATTGGTGTTGGCAATCAGGGCCTCAGCCAACGCACCAGGGATGAACCGGGCTTCCCAGACAGGTAAAATGAAATAATTCGCACCAAACGCAATGGCAGAACCGATTAGGGTATCTAAAATTCGTTCGCGGACAAGCGTTGCCCCCGCCATTCCTTCCAGGCCAAACAATAACAGGCACAAGAGGTCATAAACAGATTCCCGGAAACCGTCAAACAGATGCAGAGGAAGTAGTAAAAGAAGTGGAAAGCTGGCTTCAGGTGTTGAAAAACCGGCCAGAAGAATAATGTCCTTTTTCTGCTCAATACTGGACATTTGTCCTGAAAAAATGTAACCATTTTTCGATCGTTAATCTCTCCCTTATTTTAAAGCAGGTTAATTAAAAACTCCGGGGCGTTTGTGCCATTGCCCGAGCAAGGGCTATATAACTGAACAAGTGTTTATCTTGGTGCAACCGGTTTTTAGAAATCGTTCAAATGGAGTTTTAATAGTTTGAGGCGCTGTCACAGATACGCAGCCGCACAAGCCGAGGCGGCCTATCGGCTCCGGTGCAGAGCCATTATTGTATAGCAGGCAGATGCACA
The DNA here is from genome assembly GCA_003151295.1 of Chitinophagaceae bacterium. Taxonomy (GTDB): domain Bacteria; phylum Bacteroidota; class Bacteroidia; order Chitinophagales; family Chitinophagaceae; genus Puia. The sequence continues at coordinate 1,235 of PLXD01000270.1, forward strand.
AAAAATGTGCTGCCTAAGTTTTGACGACTTATAAATGATATGGTTCCGCCAAGCAGTTCTACATATCTTTTCACGATATTCAGCCCAAGCCCTGTTCCATGGATATCTTGGGCATTTTTTGCCCTGAAAAAATTGCCGAATAATTTCCCCTGATCTTCTTCGGGTATGCCAATACCCTTATCAGCAACAGAAATAGATAGACTGCCTTTTTCGTTCGTAGAGGTCAATTCAATATCTTCGTTAGAATATTTGATGGCATTGGATAATAAGTTCAATAAGATGTTACGAAAAATTTGTTTGTCGAGGCCAACCAATTCATCACCTTTGTGTTCATACCTAATAGACTGCCCCTGTTTTGCGGTGACCTGTAGCTGTTCGATAAGTTCCTCTACAACTACTTTAAGGTTGAATAAATTTGTTTTCGCATCTACCTTTCCCTGCTCTAGTTTTTCAGCAGAAAGAAAATCGTCAAGGATGGCAGTCAAATTTTGAATTANNTGCTCTTTTTTCCTCCTGCTCTGGCGCTGTGTATTTCTCAAATAGCGAAACACTGGAGAGAATGGTGCTTAGCGGAGTGCGGAACTCATGCGAGGCGATGGATACAAAACGCGACTTGACCTCGTTTGCTTCCTTTTGCTTCTCAAGTGATACCAACAACTCATTTGTCCGAGCATTGATTTTATCCTCAAGCTCCTTGTTCAGTTTTTCCAATTCATATTCAGCATTTTTTCGCTTCGTGATCACCTCGGTAAAAAGAATTACGCCACCCACATCACCTGTTGATATTCGCCATGGGCAAAGCTCCCATTTGATCCAATCGATTTCACCGTTGGAGCGAGTAAAAGATTCCTCCTCGCAGCTCAGCACTTCTCCTGCAAGGCAGCGCCTGTGCATCTTCTTCCATCGGTCGTGTATTTCAGGGAAAACTTCGTAATGGCTGAGGCCGATTATATTACGATTGTCTAAATGATAATCTTCCATCCATCGCTCGCTGGTGATGATATAGCGGAACTCATTGTCGAGCATGGCCACGGCAGCAGGTGTGTGCTCAATTAAAAAACGGAACATCTCTTCATTCGCGTGGGCTTTCTCTTCAATCTTTTTCCGTTCAGTGATGTCAGATATAAATGCAACACCTCTTGTCATCTTTCCATCGGGGTTATAATGGGCAAGGCTTACTTCCACTGGGAAAACAGTGCCGTCTTTTTTTTGGGCAATCAGGTCAAGCCCAGTTCCCATTGGCCTTTGTGATGGTTCCATAAAAAAAGAAACCCTGTGCCCGATGTGGTTTTCTCTAATCCCTTCTGGCATGAGGGCTTCAACGGGCAAGCCTTCCATTTCTTTTTCTTCATAGCCAAACATTTTTGCAACAAAAGAATTGGAGGTTTCAATGACTCCATCAGGGGTTACAGTAAGGATGCCAATAGGGGAATTGCTGATTAGAGCTTCAGGCTCTTCTAGGTTTTTTATTTCGGGATGTTCAAAAAGGGCTATAGAAAATGATAAGTTGAAGGCAGTCTTTATACAACATTTGCTTGCAACACCAGTCAGGTTTTGCGCTATTCGAATTCCTAAAACCATACTCACAAATATTTCCGTAAATATGATTCAACAGTAAAAGATAATGAAATAATTTAACAGTGTCAATATTTCTTAATTCTGTTTTTTACCATCCCGCCAATGTGATTTATCTCACTAACACCCGTATCTCCTCCCATGGAAAGGCTGAAAAGAACATTAGAGGATAATGGAGCTTTACTTCAATTTTGGCCTTCGATTCATTTAGTCGATAAAGACAAATTGAATGGCAATTCTTATGGCGGATCATCTATGGGGTCAGATCAATTTCACCACTAAATAGCGGAATTCATTTTGAATGATTTTCATTAACTTTAATTTGAATCTCACCAATCACCCGAGGTGGAAAATTCGGTGCACCGACCAGCCCGACCAAGCACAACACGCTGAAAATAAATCATTTTTCGGACAGAGTTCCACTCCCCCTCTCCGCCAGGCCATCCCGAACCTAAACGTCATCTGTATACTAAGAATCTTTTTTGACCACGGAAGCGTGGTCGTTCTCGAATCAAATCCTCCACTGAAGAAGAAAGCCGCCATATACATGCTTCTCAACCGTCTTGAACTCCGCACTTTCGATCACTTGCCGGTATTGAATGGAAAAATCCCCTATCTGCATGCCCATAATGCCCGCACCTTCGAACAATACCCTGCTGATCTGTCCCGGAGCAATATGGTAATCCTGCCTGTTGTCATAGGGACCGCCCTCCAATATGCTGTTATACCCTACAAATCTCACCGCTGGTTTTATCTGGATATAAAATTTTGGCCTTTGTCTGTTATGAGTACCTGTCCTGACATCCCGGGCAGGAAAATAATTGTCCTTCTCATTCGAGATCAGCCAATCCAGCCCTATTTGGGCATCGGCCTGTAACGTCCCGGCCTGGGCGGAGGCCGTTCCATTTATCTTGAAGATCCGGCTAAAAGAAAAAAGATTGGGTTCATAATACAGGCTGTAATTGACTACCGGGTAATCGGGCAACTGATTCCCCCATCCTTCGGGTTCATTCGACTTGATCATCCTGTGGATCAGTGCTTGAACTTGCTCGCCCAGAGCTGCTGGCCCCATCGTTCCCAGAGAGAGGCCGGAACAGAACAACCGTGTTCGGTCCTGTGATAAGGTCTCCCGGGCAAGACGTAGGAACAAGACCCCGCAATAAGGATAATCGCCGATTACGGGTGTCTTCGCAGACAGGTTTTCGGGGGTATACACCCATTGCGTGGCGCCGATGGAATAGAGCGACGAGACACCGGTATAAGGCGAGTAGAGGATCTTCCTGAGCATATTCTTTTTCCCCGCGACAGATAGGAAGGAATAACGAAAGTAGTCGCCACCGGTATAATAACGGTCCGTGCCTTGTCCGGCCAGATTCAGAAAGTCGTCATCGATCCGGATGGAAAAGAAATGTTGTGAAGAAAGGCTGTCCTGAGCCGCGCCTTTCAGGGGCATCCAGATAGACAGTACGCCGGCAACCAGGGTTGCCCACTTCCAAAACGCCGGCCTTTTCTTTTTCATTTTCTCTTTTTTATTGAGTATGCATGCTATACCGGAGGGAAACCCGGAAATAAGGATAGGTCTTATCTACATCCGGATCATGCCGGTAATTGCCATGCAAGCTGAAATACCCCGGCTCCGCACAAACAGAAAGCCCGTCTATGATCCGGTAACTTACTTCGCCCGAAACCGTATGTAAAAAATAATTTGACGCAGTCCCGCTGAGGGTTGTAAACCAGCCGCCCCTGTAGTTCATGCTCAAGTAAAAACGATCGCTTATGTTGATGGCGCCGCTTCCATTGAAACCGGCGCCCATACAATAATCGTAATTTCTTCCGGCATAGGAATAGACGTCCGGAACGGCAGCCAGCAATATAGAACCTGCACCAATGACGGTGCTGATCTTAAGCTTGTGCGTTAGCCCAAATTCGGAGAACAAATTGAGCTTGACACTCTGTGCGCTGTAAAAAAAGGCTTCATTATCGATAAAATCATAATTGGCGGTAAGAAGGACCAGATGCCGGGAGTTTTCCGTTTCAGCGATCCGCCAGCCCCGCAGCGATCCGTATGCACTGACAACATTAACTTTAGAGCTGTCATCCATCCCGAACTCCGCATTGACGGAAATATTGCTGAACGGCGTCTTGTAATCTTCATAAGGCGTGCCATACATAACCTTTAGATGGCCATACAAACCTGATTTCCAGTTACGATGATCCACCCTGAACTCCCTCATCCCGGCATCGATTTCCGCATATACTTTGGACGAGTCCCGCTGAGGGGAGTTTGCCGAGACCTTTCCCCACCTGCCGTCGATTATCCTGCTTAGCCCGTTCGTCGGATTAATCATGAAGGCCAATATCTCGCTGACCTGCCTTCGGAATCCCCGGCGGCGATTGTCGATGATCTTGTTCGAGAACCGGTTGATCATCTCCCCTAGTACCATTCCGCCAAAACCGGTATTGATGAAATCATTCGGTGCAGGGGCCTGGTTTTCCGAAAAAATTTCCCAGATATAGCTTCCCGCAAAGGCAGCCGCTGTCGATTGCCAGAAACTGTACCCGTTGGACCGGAAAGCATTGAAAAAAAGACTCCCGTGAGCAGGATGGGCCAGTTGGTTGGTCACAAAATCGTCATCATCCCATGTCCAGTTGCTGAGGTGCAGATTGTAGCCGACCGTTTTCCAGGAGATATCGGCAAAATCTGCACGTACAACCACTTTATCCCATGTCCAGGGAATCGCTTCCATCGATGCCCATAACCAGGCAGAACGGATAAATCTTTTCCTGACCGGCGTATCCTCCGGAGGGGGATTGCTTACAACGTTCTGGTTTGCCGGCTTCGGGTAAAAAGGCGTTTGCCTGCCAAACAGTGAAACAGGGCCGACTGAAAAAATCAGTAGCATAACAGCGAACCCGCCTGACCTGGTATGGATGAATATTCGCATGGGCGCAGAATGTCGGTTGCCTAATTGCCAAAACGATAACTATAACCGATAGCGACGGTAGCGGCTCCCGTATTGTTTTTCCCGTTCCGGGCGCTTTTCTGAATATTCAAAAAACCATAGTTGCCGCCACCTTCGATAAAGAAATTGCCCGATCGGCAACGGTAGTTGAGGCCCACATTTCCTTCAATGCCCACATTGGTGGTGTGCAGCTGGTCCTTTATATCTTGAGTATTGTTGAAAGATTGCTGCCCGGCGGGCAAAGCCTCTTTCCCGGCGGGGTCGAGATAAAACTGGCTTTCACCGCTCGTGACCTGATGGGCGGAAAGCAGAAAGGCGACAAAGGGGCCCGCATCGATATAGATCCGCCAAGGGGACCTTCCAATATTCTTTCCGCATTTGGCCAGCACAGGTATCATCAGATAATTCATCTTCGCCTCGCTTTTGTAATCGGCATACAGATAGTCCGGCGTCTGACCCGGAGGAAATAGGGCGGCCAGGGCGCCCGGCGTGGTAAAGCCTTGCAGCCCATCCTTTTTGCCACCCTGGGAGGAATATTCGATCATCGGCTGCAAGGAAAATACCCGGGATAATTTAAATTCCGCAAATACGGCGGCCTCAGGCCCCAACCTGGAGCTATAGCCGGTGTTCAGCGAGTTCTGGTTACCGCTTCCAGCAGTTAAATTAGGGATGCTTATACCACCTTTTGCACCTAAAGAAAAGGATTGCGCAGTAGCAGTANNGTAAAAAATTAACCTTTTCATGGTGATTTTCTTTGAGGTTCTCAAATTGAATCTTATTTGAGTATTTCAAGATGATATTGTTCATGGCAATGAATGACAAATATCATTGGAGAAGGCTTAACTATTCAACTACCTTAAATCCAAATTTGCAGTATGAGGGCCCATCTTTCCAAAGAAGAACAAGAAGTAATTGGCGCGGTAAGATATCAGCCGGAAGTCTCTATTATCCTGCCATTTGAACCGGTCTTGTCATTAAAGAATGAGCTGCAGCATCAGCTGAAAATTGCGGTGGGTAAAGTCGAATCGCAATTATTGGCCAATTACCCCATCGAGAAGGCTATGCCCGTAGTCATCAGGCTCAAAAACCTGACCCGCAACCTCAATTTCAACACCCGCAAAAAAGGGCTGGCTATTTTTGTTTCGCCTATAATAGAAAAAGTATTTTACCTGGATATTCCCGTGAACGAAAAGATCGTCATCGGCGAATCCTTCGAGATCCGGGACCTGGTATATTGTAAAAAGCAGCTTATTCAGTACCTGGTGCTCCAACTGAGCGGTGAGTCTTCTAAAATGTATCTGGGGAATTGCTCCAAATTCATCCTGATTAAGTCCAACCTGCCGCAGAATATCCATGCGTACGAAAGGGATATGCCGGAGAAAGTAGGAAACTTTTCTGATCAGGATAAGCATAAAGAAGTACTACTGGATAATTTCCTGCACCATCTGGACCAGGGACTTACACTGATTTTAAAAGCATATCCACTGCCCGTATTTGTAATGGGACCGGAAAAGGTGCTTGGGCATTTTAAAAAAATAACAAAGAATGAGAAAAGCCTGGTCCAGTTCATCCACGGGAATTACCTGGAGGCTTCCGAGACCGAGATCCGCGAAGTAATGAAATCCTATTTAAACGACTGGAGGGAGATTAAAGAGCGGGCTTCCCTGCTGCAGTTGGAACAGGCAATGAGCGAAAATAAACTGGAATTCGGGATCAAACAGGTTTGGAAGAAAGCCACGCACAAGAATTGCCGTTTACTGCTGGTCGAAAAAGATTTCGTGTATCCTGCTCACCAGGGATCTCAGCCCGATAGCATTTATAAGGAAGACCTCAGCCTGGATAATCCATTTTACATAAAGGATGCGGTGGATGATATCATCGAGAAAGTACTGGCGGCAGGGGGAGATGTCGAATTTGTCAATAATGAAGCGTTAAAGGACTATGGACATATTGCCTTAATAAGGTTTTATTAAGCTAAAAAAATTAAGTATATGAAATCATTTCAGGCCATAACGGCCTTTTGTGGTGCGCTTGTTCTTCTTACCGGCGTCGCCAGCGCTCAGGACCAGTGGCCCAGGACCCTTACCGTCTCTGATGGCTCCCTGATCAGGATCTATGAACCGCAGCCGGAATCCTTCCGGGGGAGCATCCTAAAAGAGAGGGCCGCTTTTGCCGTTACCTGGAAAGGAACAAAAGAGCCGGTTTTCGGCACCTTCTGGGCAGTGGCCAATGTGGAAACGGATAGAGACGATCGCATCGTTCATATTCTTTCTGTTAAGATCCCCAACCTCCGGCTCGCCCGCGATTCGGATGAAAGGAAGATCACCTACCTCAAGGCCGTGCTGGAATCAGGGATACCGACACTGAACATTGATCTTTCCCTCGATGCCCTCCTGGCGTCCCTGGACCTGAGCACGGAAGAGAAAAGTCTTTCCAAGGGATTGAACAACAATCCCCCGAGGATCATTTACCAAACCCATCCTTCCTTACTGGTGCTGATAGACGGGCAACCCATGATCCAACACAACAAGGACTGGGATTTGGACGCGGTGGTCAACACTCCTTATACCATCGTAAAGAACAACGATGGGAATTTTTACCTTTACGGGGGCAAACATTGGTATATAGCCTCCGCTGCCACCGGGCCTTATGCCTACGCGCAGAACGTTCCCTCCAATCTGGAAAAAGTGCAGAAGGNNCAGGCCGATACCGCTATTTCCGACATCATTGTGAGTACCGAGCCGGCGGAATTGATCCAATCGAAGGGTGAGCCTGTTTTTGCAACCATAACCGGCACCCAATTGGAATATGTGGCCAACTCGAACAACGATATTTTTTTGGATGCAGGAAACCGGCAATACTATATTCTGCTCTCGGGTCGCTGGTATGTGTCGGCCAGTTTGCAGGGCGGCTGGCAGTATCTGGCATCAGACAGTCTTCCGGCGGATTTCGCGATGATCCCCGAAGGCTCTCCAAAGGATAATGTGCTGGCAAGCGTGGCCGGCACTCATGCCGCCAGGGAGGCCGTAATGGACGCCCAGATCCGGATTGGGTCTATATGGGCTACACGCCGGGTTATCTGAATACTTATATCTACGGCCCTACGGTGGTGTTCGGGACCGGCTTCTATTATGCTCCCTGGAGAGGCTTATTATTTCTATCCGCGCCCCTGGACCTGGGGGTTCAATATGTGGTACAATCCCTGGCTGGGATGGACCTTCGGTTTCGATTATGGTTGGGATTGGTTCAACTGGGGCATCGGGTTCGGTTGGGGTTTTTGGTATGGCGGTTGGTGGGGCCCCTGGATCTATCGTCCTCCCTATATAGGACAGGGTTTCTATCATAATGGCTTTTACGGCAGGAACAGTTTTGTGGCCCGGAACCGTTTTGTCAATTACAACAATATTTATCAGGAGCGGCCTGATGTGATCAACCGGGAAGCGCCATCCCGGATAATGACCGACAGGGAAGGAAATATTTATAGAAGAAATGCCGGGGGCAATTTGGAACAGCGTCGGAACGGGACTTGGAGATCCGTCGAAAATTCAGGCCAGCGGCAAAACCTGGAGCGGCAGGAGCAGCAGCATGACCGTGGCCAGATGCGGACCCAGAATTTTCAAATGTCCAGGGGCGGCGTTTTCGGGAGCATGCGCTCCGGAGGCGGGGGATCAAGAGGGGGAGGCCGGAGGCGATAAACGGATGATAATAATTAAAAAATGAAATGATTATGTCAAAGCAAATTGATTATGACCTGGATGCCCGGAAAAAATTAAAATCCGGGGTAGACCGGCTGGCAAAGGCGGTGATCATAACGCTGGGACCAAGAGGGAGAAACGTAGTCTTTGAGAAAATGGACGGTTCGCCGCAAATGTCCTGTGATGGCGTAACTGTGGCCAAACAAATCGAACTGGAAGACCCCGTGGAAGAATTGGGTGTAAAGATGGTGCGGGATGCAGCAGTTCGTATGGCAGAGTCAGCAGGCGATGGAACCACTACTGCTATCCTGCTGGCGCAGACATTGATAGATGACGCTTTAAAAAAGGTGGAGGCCGGCATGAACCCGATGGATATCAAAAGCGGCATCGATAAAGGAGTGCAACTGGTTACGGTAAGGCTAAAAAAGATGGCGATTCCTGTCAGTACCGACAGCGCCAGGATCGAGCAGGTGGCATCCATATCGGCAGGCAATAACCCGGAAATCGGGAAATTGATCGCGGACGCCATGCGCAAGGCGGGCAAAGAAGGCGTTACTACCATAGAAGAAGCAAAAGGTTTTGAGACATACGTGGAGGTCGTGGAAGGCATGCAATTCGACCGGGGCTATCTGTCCCCTTATTTTATTACTAACCCTGAAAAGATGAATGTGGTCTACGAGAACCCTTATATCCTCATTTACGATAAAAAAATTTCCGGGATGAAAGAAATGATCCCGTTACTGGATAAAATTTCGCAGGCTAATGAACCGCTGCTTATCATAGCGGAAGATGTTGACGGAGAGGCATTGGCGGTTTTGGTAGTGAACAAACTGAGAGGCGTAATAAAAGTAGCGGCTGTTAAAGCGCCCGGTTTCGGCGACCGTCGCAAGG
>PLXD01000509.1 GCA_003151295.1 Chitinophagaceae bacterium
CTTCAACCCCGATGATATCGAATCCATCGAAGTATTAAAAGACGCTTCCGCAGCCGCCATCTATGGAGCAAGGGCCGCCAATGGGGTGGTGCTCGTGACGACCAAACGGGGCAAAGCAGGCAAGACGAATTTCGATCTGAATTATTATACAGGTTTCCAGAACGTGGAAAAGAAGATCCATTTTTTAAATTCGCAGCAGTTCTACAACCTCACCAACGAAGCTATAGCCAACGACATACAGGTCTATAACAATGAATCTGCTGCCGCAGGGGCGGATACCTCGCGCTTCGGCTCCCTCTCGGTGTTACAGGGAGTAGGCATCGTAGATGGCAGCGGAAACCCGGTACCGGGGCCGGTCGACCCCTACTATAACCTCGCCGGCGGTGTCAATACCAACTGGCTGGACCAGATCTTCAGAACCGCCCCCATCAGCAACTATGAATTGTCGGCCAGGGGCGGTAACGATAAAACGAAATTCTTTGTCGGCGGCGGCTATTTCGACCAGACAGGTATTATCATCAATAATTATTACAAACGTTACAATGCCCGCCTGAGCGTAGACAACCAGGCAACGGACAAATTATCTTTCGGTACCACGATCAGTGCATCCCGTTCCGATAATAAAAGAAGTTTTAATGACAATACCTACACCGGTATCGTTACCAATGCCCTCGGCGCGTCGCCCCTGATGCCCGTGTACGATGCCCCGGGCGTATATGCCGATTTTACCAATTACCAGGCCAGCTGGTTGTCGGATAACCCTGTAAAATCAGCGCAGCAGATCAATGCGCATACGATCACCAACCGTTTGATCGGGTCGGCCTATGGGGAATACAAAATACTGCCCTCCCTGAAATTCCGCACTTCCTGGTCTTTGGATTATAATGATGTGAATGACAATCAATATTTCTCCGCCCTGACCGTAGATGCCCAGACAGTCGGCGGAAAATTATTGACGGGACATCTCAACAGCTTCACCTGGCTCAATGAGAATACCCTGACCTTTCAAAAGAAATGGGGTGATAACAATTTCACCGCCTTAGGCGGCTATACCCAACAGTCGACCACCGTGCAGCACACCGCCCTGCAAGGCACAGGATTCCCGCAGACAGGAAATGTGCAGGATATTTCGGATGCGGCTTTTGTATCCAGGCCTTTACTGCCCTTCCCGGTAACGGTATCCAGCCTTCAATCGGTGCTGGCCCGTATCAACTATGACTATGACGGAAGATATTTACTGACGGCAACGATGCGTGCGGACGGTTCCTCCCGTTTCCCCGGCAATCAGCGTTTCGGATACTTCCCTTCTGCATCGCTGGGATGGAATATGGCAAGAGAAGCTTTTTTGAAAGACAACGCTGTCTTCAACGCGCTCAAACTGCGTGTCAGCTATGATTTAACAGGCGACCAGGAAATACCCGATTACCAGAACCAGGTCTATTGGGGGCCGGCACGATATAATGGCGTGGCGGGTCTGAGTCCCCTGAACCTTTCAGCGCCCGCACTCTCCTGGCAAAACAATAAAACCTTCAACACGGGCGTGGATTTCGACCTGTTCAGTCATTTCATCAACGGGTCTATAGAATACTTTGTGTCCGAGCGGACAAAATTATTGGGACAGCAACCGGTGGCGGGTACAACGGGTTTTGCATCGATCATTACCAATTCCGGGCAGATCGAGGACAAGGGATGGGAGTTCCAGATTGCAACCAATAATATACATACAAACGATTTTAGCTGGACCAGTTCTTTCAACATCTCTTTTCTGAAAAATAAAATCAAATCCCTCGCTGTCGACAGCCAGTATGTAAGTTCTTACAATGATCAGTCCCCCACCAATATCCTGATGGTAGGCAAACCCATCGGCGAGTTCATCGGTGTGAAATTTGCCGGTGTCAACACCCAAAACGGGGACGCCGAATACTATGACAACAATGGCAATAAGGAACGGGCCGACCAGGTGAATTTTACAAGGGATGCTACGACCATCGGCAACTCCCGGCCTAAATTCTTCGGCGGGTTTACGAATAATTTCAGGTATAAGAGATTCGACCTGGTTATCGCGATGCAGTTCAGCTATGGCAATAAGGTCTTCAACCTTATCCGGACAACCTATGAGAGCCTCGGATGGAGCGGCTCTTCAACGCCCGGATCAGCCTATCTCCCGCAGGTCTATGCCAATAATGATACGCGCGTAGAAGGCCGCTGGAAAAAGCCGGGGGATAAAACGGATATACCCAGGGCTTCGTACCTGCTGCAAAATTATTTTCCGAATTCCGACGAGTTCCTGGAGAACGCCTCTTTTTTGAAAATACGTACCGTTAACCTGGGATACACCATCCCCCGGTCAAAACACTTCAGTTCCGTGAGGATATACGCCCAGGTACAGAACCTGCTGACGATATCCAAATACATAGGTTTCGATCCTGAAGTAAGTTCTACGGGTGGAAGCAACGATCAGACTGCGGGGATCGATTATGCAGCCTATCCGCAGGCACGCACCATTTCTTTCGGAGCGAATCTCAATTTCTAAACCCATTCAAAACAAAGACCATGAAGAAACTTTTCTATATATCAGTCTTTAGCATGCTAGCAGCAGCGTTAACCCTGCTGGGCGGTTGCAGCAAGCTTAACCAGTTATCGACGACCAGCGTACCCGCCAACCAGCTATTCAAGGACACGGTAAGCCTGAACGAAGCATTGGTGGGACTTTACAGCACACTGGAAGCGCAGGAATATTACGGCGCCTATTATCCGATGTTAGCCGACCTGAACAGTGACAACGGCATCTCGGGTGGGTATAACAATACTTCATTAAACGAGTTTGGTGCCTACAGCGTTACCTCTTCCAATATTTTCGTGCAAAATATGTATGTGGCCCTGTATTATACCATCGCTACGGCCAATGCCATCCTGGCCGGGGAAAAGGGCATATCGGATACTTCCACCGAAACCCGGCAATTAATTACCACCGTCAACGGACAGGCTTTGGCCATCCGGGCGATGGCGCATTTTGACCTCCTGCGTGCCTTTGGATATCATTGGGACCTCACTTCTTCCTATGGTATTCCGGTAGTGACGACCGTACAATCTGCCAGTGACATCGTGCCACGCAACACAGTGACTGCTACCTATATGGCTATCCTCAGCGATCTTACGCAAGCGGCCACGCTGTTGAGCGGCGATGCGAGCCGTAACGCAAATTATATCAATCCGGCTATTATAAATGCCTTGCTTGCAAGGGTCTATTTGTATATGAAAGATTATTCCGATGCCGCCAATTATGCCACGCTCGTAATTAACGACGGTTCCTTCAGCCTGCTGGACCAGAATAATTTCCCTTCCATTTATACACAGAAACTAAGTAAGGAATCCGTGTTTGAATTGCCTTTCAACCAACAGAACCAGAGCGAGTATAATATTTCCACCTATGCGCGCCCCGATGCCGCTTCTACGGAAGTCCTGTTCATTGCCTCGCAGGAATTGCAGACATTTTTCCAGGGCCGTCCGGCCGACCTGCGCATTAACCTCCTGGATTACAGCAGTCCCAACTTTCAGCCCAACGGCAGAACGCTTAAATACAGCAGCGACATCAGTCAAAAAGACAACTCCGCTTATGTGATCCGGATTGCGGAAATGTACCTGATAAGGGCCGAAGCATTGGGCAGGACGGGTGGCCTTGATGACCTGAACCTGGTCAGGGTCAACCGGGGGCTTGCGACACTCGCCCCATCGGATGTTCCCGACGATCCTACCTATGCGCAAGCCATTGCCGACGAGGACAGGGCGGAATTCAATTTTGAAGGGCACCGTTATTTTGACCTGGCAAGAACAGGCCAGGTAGCAAATGTACTGGGGGTACCCTCCACTAATTCAGTCTTCCCGATCCCCCTGGCGCAGATCAATGCTACCCATCGGGCGGTGGCTCAGAACCCCGGGTACTGACGGGGGAGGGTGTTAAGGGCTAGCGTGTTGTCGCATACCCCGTCAATACCCATGTGCGTCGCGACAAAGGGGCTAGGCCCCTTTGGAATCCCCTTTTTTAAGTCAGGCGACTTTAACGAAAATTAACATTGTATGCCACATAGTCCATTGACCGGTTTATTGCAGCAAGCTTTCTCTTCGGCTGTGCAGGAAGACGAGAAGCTCGCTGCATCGTTGAACGAAAGGCGGACGAGCCGGCGGAAGTTTCNNGTTTACATGCATCCCCGGTCGACAATGAGTTGGCAGCCGGTCGGCCCGTTGCGATCATCGGCGCCGGTATTGCCGGGTTGAACGCCTGTTATCAATTAAAAAAACGGGGCATCCCCGCCATGGTCTATGAAGCTTCTTCCCGGATTGGGGGTAGGATGTATACCATGAAAGATCAATTCGGCGCGGGGATCACGACCGATATCGGCGGCGAGTTTGTAGATACGACCCATGCGGATATTCTCCAGCTCGTTAAAGAGCTGGGCCTGTCATTATNNAGGAATTAAGAACGGCGCTCACCCCTTTCGTAAACAGGTTGGTAACGGACATTAAATCATTGCCGGAAAAGATAAGCCATAAAACGGCCGATTCATTCAGGCTCCTGGATAATCAGTCTATCACGGAATATATTTCGGGGATCGGTATCACAGGATGGTTGTTTAATTTCTTAAACGTGGTGCTTACAAGGGAATATGGCATGGAGGCCTCCGAACAATCCGCTGTCAATTTCCTGATCATGTTCGATGTTCCTTCGGATTCGAACGCCGATTATGAATTGTTCGGAAGCGACCATGAGGTGTTTAAAATAAAAGGGGGCAGCCAGCATTTAGCGGATGCCCTGTACGAACAGGTCAAAGAGCAGGTCGTACTGAATCACAAATTGGTCGCAGTGGAAGAAAATAAGACCCGGGATTACAACCTGACCCTCGAAAATAATAGATCGGTCAAAATCCTGCAGGCCCCCTATGTGTTATTGACCCTCCCGTTCACCATCCTCCGGAAAATAAGATTCCAGGTCGGTATGCCCGCTGAGAAAAGGAGGTGCATCGAGGAGATCGGCTATGGCAACAGTTGTAAGTTCGTCATCGGCCTGGATACCAAACCCTGGCGTAAAGCAGGAAAACAGGGATATACCTTCACCGATATTTCTTTTGGCTGCGGATGGGATAGCAGTCAGCGCCAGTCGGATGAGAAAGGAAGTTTTACCGTATTCGGCGGCGGTCATTCGGGTGATAATATGCTCAAAAAGAGTAAGGACGAACTGATTAAAGATTTTATTCCCGGATTGGAGACGATCTATCCCGGTTCGGAAAAGGCGTACAATGGTAAGCAGGTGAAATTCTGCTGGGTGCAAAACCCATTCAGCGGAGCGGCCTATAGCTCCTTCAGGAAAGGACAATGGTCCACCCTGGCCGGGTGGGAAGCCGTTCCCGTCGGGAATATCTATTTCGCAGGCGAGCATGTCAGCAGGGATTTCCAGGGATACATGAACGGGGGCGCGCAAACAGCCCGGGAAGCGGCGGGATTGATCGCGGAAAAGATCACGAAGGAAGGATAGCATCAGGGATAGCACAATAGTATATAAGATAATAGCCATTCATTACTTCATTGAAAGATTAACCATCATACAAGCAGCCATGGGAAATTCAAGCGACCTGTTAGCAAGAAGGAAACAATTCGTACCCAATGCGATCGGCATCTTTAATCCGTCCACCGCGGTGAGCGCCAAAGGAAGCGTCATCATTGATGCAGACGGCAAAGAGATGATCGACTTTGCGGGGGGGATCGGCGTAGTAAATGCAGGACATTGTCCCCAACCGGTTGTGGAAGCGATTGCCAAACAAGCCGCGACGTTGATCCATTGCAGTTTTAACGTAGCAACCTATGATCTGTACATGCAATTGGCGGAAAAATTGGCTTCCCTGTTGCCGCATGGAGACCATACGAAAGTAATGCTGACCAATTCCGGCGCGGAGAGTATCGAGAATGCCATTAAAATAGCCCGCCAGGCAACAGGCAGGCAGGCCGTCATCTGTTATGAGAGCGCCTTTCATGGCCGTACGATGATGGCCATGACATTGACCTCGAAAGTCGGCTATAAGCTGGGTTGCGGCCCTTTTGCACCGGAAGTATACCGGATCCCGTTTCCCGATTATTACCGGTACGGCAGGGGGTTGAACCTGGATGATTTTTCAGAGGTTCACCTGCGTGAACTGGAAGGTTTTTTCCACAAGCAGGTGCCTGCCGAAGAGGTTGCTGCGATCATTATAGAACCCGTGCAAGGTGAAGGAGGGTTCAATGTCGTCCCCGGTAAATACCTCACGGGCCTTCGGACGATCTGCGATCAATACGGGATCATCCTCATACTCGACGAAGTGCAAAGCGGCTTCGGAAGAACCGGTAAATGGGCGGCCTACCAGCATTATGATATCGTACCCGACCTATCCACCTGGGCAAAATCCATGGGCAGCGGGATGCCCATCGGCGCAGTGATCGGCAGGGCTGCCATCATGGACGCGTGCAAACCTTCCACGATCGGCGGAACCTATCCGGGCAATCCGGTCTGCTGTGCAGCCTCCCTGGCTACACTGAATTATATGGAAGAGATCGATATCAACGCCTTGGGTGCCCGGGTCGGAGAGATCGTACGCGAACGCTTCGGCATCCTGAAAAACAAATTTCCTGCTATCGGCGACACGCGTGGCCTTGGCGCCATGCTGGCATTCGAGCTGGTGAAGGAGGGCGACCCCTTCCAACCGGATGCCGCGCTCTGTAAGCAACTGATCGGCTATTGCGCGGATCATGGATTGATCCTCATCAGTGCCGGCTTGAATGGGAATGTCGTCAGGATACTGAGCCCGCTGGTCATCGAAGAAAAACTGCTGATCAAAGGACTGGATATAATAGAGAAGGGCCTGGAGTTCCTTACGAGAGGCTAATCGCTGACAGCACAAAAAAACCATGAACACATGAACAAACAATACATAAACGGACAATGGGTAGACGCGATCGGCAAGCAGGTGATCGAGCTCATCAACCCGGCCACGGAGGAAACCCTCATGACCCTGAGTTATGCCGGTGCTTCGGATTGCAACCTGGCCATCGAAGCCGCCCGGGAAGCTTTTAAAAGTTGGAGCAGGACCACGCCCTATACCAGGGCTGCCATCCTCAAGAAGGCGGCCCAACTCATCAGAGAGCGGTTGGATGCGTTTGCAAAGGATATGGTCCTGGAAAGCGGCAAACCTATGGCCGAGGCCAAAGGGGAATGGAATGTCGCCGCCAACCTGTTCGAATGGTACGGAGAAGAGGCGAAAAGAGCCTATGGGAGGGTCATACCAACCAACCGCCCGGATAAACGAAGTACGGTGATCCTGCAACCTCTCGGCGTCATCGGCGTCATCACGGCCTGGAATTTTCCCGCCTATAATCCCGCCCGGGCATGGGCGGCTGCCTTG
>PLXD01000607.1 GCA_003151295.1 Chitinophagaceae bacterium
TTCTGGCTTTGCGGGCCAAGCTGGTCTGCCGCATGAAATTTATCGCCTATCGGAGGGATGGCATTTAAAAAGCCGATACTTCCTTCAGGGAAGAACGGGTCGACATGAACGTTGTTAGGAGAATCTTTAGCCCGTTGCGGATGCAGCATTTGCAGATATAGGTTCTTAGTATCCGTATAAACTGTAAAAGGAGATTCTTTGTTTTCAATGACAGCCCAGTTCATCTCCGCATGATATCCTTTAAATTCGGGGTATTTCCAATCCTCGCCGGTTACCGCGTTGTTGTAGTCTTTATGCCATACCCCGAATTGCTGGCCTTTAAGCCTGTTTTTCCAAACACGGTATGGACCCCTTCCCAGCCATTTCATACCGGTTATTTTTTCTTCGGGATAATTAAATGTTATGCCCATGAAATCAGCCGCTCCCGATTGAGTATAGCTGTATTCCAGCTTCGCAGGATTTCCCCGGGTGAATGTCCATTGTACATGTAATGTTCCGGCTCCCTGGTAATCTGCCTGAACTGTATAGTTGTTTTTGTCGGCTGAATAATGGAACCGCGTTAGTTTAATAGCCAGACCTGCCAAAACGGGACCGCCGGATAACGAAACTTCGGTTTTAGGCGTAATTACTTTTTCAAGAGTGCCTGTTGTTTTATTAAAGCAATATTTCAGACCATTGCAGGCAACAGTCAGCGTATTGCTATCCTCGTCTGCTTCCGGAGCCTGTGAAGTCTGTATGGTCTTCATGGTCTGCATTGTCTTCTTGGTTTGCATGGATTTAAGCATAGCTGCAGGCGCTTTAATGGCCCAGCTCCAGGTGAAAATCTCCTTTTTGTCTGGTCCGTAAGCGGTTAAATACAGCGCGTCGCTTTTTGCCCGGTTAGCAGGTATGAGGAGGGTAAGGATTCCGCTTTTGCCCGGAGCCACATCTATAGGAGCTGCTTTTCCGGCTGCTGTTACTATTGGCCGGGTGGTTTTAGCAGCCGGAGAAGGAAACGATACTAATTTCCAGTTAAACACACACTGCTTTAAATTAGTAAAGAAGTAGCGGTTCTCTATTTTCAGCCTGCCTTTAAAGTTTTCATCCGTTATTGGCGGATAGATAGATACCGGCGACCATATTTCTTTGATCGTGTAAAAACTGGCTTCCTTCTCGCGGTGGGGCCCTACAATGCCATCCGGTGCATGATTGCCGTCCGAATCGTATATCCCATCCTTATCTGTACGAATGACGGCTTCATCCAGGAAGGCCCAAATGAAACCGCCTGCGCCATGCGGATGCCTAAGCATTAAGTCCCAATAATCGTCCAACCCCGCGCCTGCGCCGCCATCATATAAGCCGTGCATAAACTCTGTCGGGAAAAAAACATCCTTTTCATCGGCTACGGAATTGGCAACGTACTGATAAGTGGGGTAATGTTTGGTATTGGCGCCGTTAAATCTTTCAGTAGGATGTATCACAATACGCTGCTGGGGATCATACAACGCATAATCACCGTCCAGGCCGCGGTTCCACCCTCCTTCGTTTCCATTATCCCAAATTACGACAGAGGGATGGTTGACATCACGGACCACCATCTCCTTTACCAGTTTGTGGCCAACGACAGTATCATAAGCCGCCTGCCAACCGGTTAACTCATCCAGCACATAAAGCCCCAGCGAATCGCATACATTCAGAAAATCCTGGTCAGGCGGGTAATGCGACATACGCACGGCATTCATATTCATTTCCTTCATCAGCTTAATATCCATCAGATCGACCCCATGACTTAATGTACGTCCCGTTTCGGGCCAAAAGCTATGCCGGTCCGAGCCTTTAAATAATATCTTTACGCCGTTTACATAAAATCCATCGCCTTTGCGCAACTCCGCCGTTCGGAACCCAAAGCGTTGCTGAACCCGGTGAATAAGGATCCCTTGATTGTTTTTTACGGATAGTACGACCTGGTATAGATTCGGAAATTCGCTGTTCCATAAAAGGGGCTTCATGAATTTGTTTTTCAGCTCCAGTTTTTCGGCTGAAGCGCTTGCTTTGACGGAGAAGGGCTTTCCGACATTTTCACCGTTTAATTTTTTTACCTGTGCTTCAACGGTTTTGCCGTCTTTTATATTTTGAGGATATACTTCCATTTGGAAGGAACCGTCAGCCTGGGCATCTATTGCTATCCGATCGATGAAAGTTTGAGGGACTATTTCCAGGTAGACCGGGCGATAAATGCCTCCGAATAACCAAAAATCACTGTTACCGCGTTCGGCATTGTTAACCGATGCATTGGCTGACATTTTACTTACGGTAACTTCCAGCAGGTTTTCCTTATTCGCGTTGTTAGCGTTCAACAATGGCGTAATATCATATTTAAAACGGTAAAAACTGCCCTGGTGGACGGGGCCTGCCGGTTTGCCGTTGAGGGTGACTTTGGTATCGGTCATCGAGCCTTCAAAAACGATAAAGACTTTTTTGCCTAGCCAATCCGGCTCCGTTTTAAACTTGTATTTGTAAAGTCCCTCTTCGTCGAACTTGACCTTATCATGCCCGTAATTATAATTTCCAAAACCCTGTAATTCCCAGTTTGAAGGAACGGCGATCTTTGTCCATTTGCCGCTGTTTTTTCCACCCGTACAATAGAAATCCCATTGTACGGTATGGTCCTTATCTGTTCCGGATAAATATTTAATTTGGGTTTGCTGCGAAAATGCGGCACAGGAACCCGCCGTAAGCAATAATGCGAGAATTCGTTTTTTCATATCGGTGTAAAGATGGAAGTTATTGCCTTGAGAATAGAAATTTAGCCATATTTTTATAGCCGGTCAAACATTCTTTTGCGATACATAAAATCCCCTTCATGGATAATTATTTTAAAGACAAGGTCATCTGGATCACCGGAGCCTCCTCTGGCATTGGCGAGGGGCTGGCATATGCTTTTTCTGCCGCGGGCGCAAAGCTCATCTTGTCCAGCAGGAGGACCGATGAGCTGGAAAGGGTCAGAAGAGCCTGTATTCATCCGGAAGACGTTCAGGTCCTTCCCCTTGACTTATTCGATATCCCTTCGTTTACTGCCAGGACCGCACAGGCCATTGCCTATTTCGGCCATATAGATATCATGGTCCACAATGGGGGCATATCCCAGCGCTCCCTGGTCAGGGAAACCAATTTGGATGTGCATCGCCGGGTGATGGAGTTGGATTACTTTAGCTATGTGGCGCTTACTACTGCGTTACTTCCCCATTTTGATGAGCGAAAAGCAGGGCATTTTGTGGTCATGAGCAGCGTTATGGGAAAAATAGGCACCCCTATGCGATCAGCCTATGCCGCCGCCAAGCATGCCTTGCATGGTTTCTTCGATTGCCTGCGGGCGGAAGTTTCTGCGGACAATATAAAAGTAACCCTCCTCACACCGGGTTATATCCGTACAAATATTTCCCTGCATGCCATCACCAGGGATGGGTCCGAGCTGGGAACGCTTTCTGAAAACATTGCAGGCGGCCTTGCGCCGGAAAAGGCGGCGGTGCAGATATTGCACGCCATTGCCAAAGGTTCGTTTGAATCCTTTATCGGCAAATTCGGAGGAGAGAAGATCGCTTTGTGGGTCAACCGGTATGCGCCAGGAGTGCTCATTAAAAAAGCGGCAAAGCTTTCGCCGAAATAAGGCCGGCGGCTGGAAGAATATAGCAATCACGTGTTATACAGTCTCCCTCCTGCCTCCAATACTTTTGCATGGCTGTCATTTCAAAATCACAAGTGGTTCAGCGCTGATACAGCTTCGGGATATCGATCCTCCATTTCCACAGAAAGGGCATTTCGAATAATGCCAGGGCGAGCAGTGTCCCTATCAGGGGCGCCGCCCAGTATAGCCAATAGCCTGACCAGTTCCTGCTGACCAGGGCGGGTCCAAAGCTCCTGGCTGGGTTGGTGCTCGTGCCCGATAGCTTCCCTTCCGCATAGACCATGATACAATAGAGGACGGGCATTAGGTAGGGCGTGAAACGTCTAAGCCTCTTGTTTCCGACGAAGAAGAAAATGCCCGCTATCAG
>PLXD01000615.1 GCA_003151295.1 Chitinophagaceae bacterium
GTATTTCAAATTCCGGGTCTTCCGTGAGGCTCACACGGATCGTATCGCCGATACCATCTTCAAGCAGGGTGCCGATGCCGATGGCAGATTTGATGCGGCCATCCTCCCCATCTCCCGCTTCGGTAACGCCCAGGTGCAGGGGATAAGATACACCAAACTCATCCTCCATATTACGGATCAGCAGCCGGTATGCCTCAACCATGACCAGTGGATTACTGGACTTCATGCTCAGGATAATATTATGATAGTTCTCACCACGCGCCACCCGCAGGAATTCCATCGCGCTCTCCACCATACCGTTCGGCGTATCGCCATAGCGGCTCATGATGCGGTCGCTGAGAGAACCGTGGTTGGTGCCTATCCTCATGGCCGTACCATATTCTTTACAGATCTTCACCAGGGGGGTAAACCGTTCACGGATACGGTTGATCTCTTCATTATATTCGGCATCGTTGTATTCAATGAATGCAAACTTCTTCTTATCTATATAATTTCCCGGGTTGACCCGTACTTTCTCTACGATCCGTGCAGCAATCTCCGCGGCATTGGGCGTAAAATGGATATCGGCCACCAGGGGGGTATGATATCCGCGGCGCCGCAATTCATTTTTAATAAGCAGGAGATTTTCCGCTTCCTTCTTGCTGGGAGCCGTGATGCGAACCAGTTCTGCACCCGCT
Organism: Chitinophagaceae bacterium; assembly: GCA_003151295.1. Lineage (GTDB taxonomy): Bacteria > Bacteroidota > Bacteroidia > Chitinophagales > Chitinophagaceae > Puia. The sequence continues at coordinate 678 of PLXD01000615.1, forward strand.
TCGATACAACGGATAGATTGCTCCACCGTAGCCAGGGTATCCATGGTGTCTGTTGTGGTCATAGTCTGTACCCGGATGGGATGCAGATTGCCAAGAAGCAGGTCGCCGACCTTCACTTCGAGGGTTTTAAGCCGCTTATATTGCGTGATGGAATTACAGTACAATTGCATACGAACGGGTTACACGATGATCGCACAAAGTTACCCAAACAATCGCTAGGACGATTTTAACAAATTGCCAATCTTTATCATTGGGGCGATCAATCCTTGCAAAGCTGGCGACCAATCTTTACAAAGCGGGTTACCAATCCTTTTCAGGCTGAGTAAGGGACTTCACCTTGTTCTGGTTCATTTTTTCCTGCACCTCTTTCTCTTTTTGCTGCAGGGCCTGCAGAAGCTGTTCTACCTGCTGTTTGTTCAGCTTGCTGGTAGGAGGAGGTTGCTGCTGCTGATCCTTCTTGTCTTTCTGATCCTGCTTTTTGGGTTGGTCCTTTTTGTCTTTTTTATCCTTTTGATCCTGTTTGTTTTTTTGGTCCTGCTGATTTTTCTGATCCTGCTGCTGTTGCTGCTTCTTTTTCAGATCGAGCAATGCTTTCTGCAGATTATCCCTAGCTTCCTTATCGGTAGAATTCAGTTTCAGCGCATTTTTATAAGCATCGATGCTCTCTTCCAGTTTTTGCTGTTTGCTTAGGGACACTCCCTTATTATAATACCCTTTCTCTTTTAAAGACTTATCATCCGTTTTTTCAATACTGGCATCATACGATTTTGCGGCCTCGTCGAAATTATTTTTCCTGAACTGGGTATTCCCCAGGTTGTAATTGGCTGTGGGATTATCCGGCGCTTCATGAAGGGCCTGCTGGTATTGTTGCTGTGAGGCGTCGATTTGCTTTTGCTTATAATATCGGTTGCCGCTCCGGATCAGGGCGTTTTCCGTCTGCGCTAAAGTGCTGAACGGGGCTGCTATCAGCAATCCGGCCGCCAGCAATACAACCGGCAGCAGATAGGCGCGGGCAGCATTCATCCCCGACTTCAATCCCGGTCGGACGGCAGAGGAGTTACTCTTCCGCTCAGGCAAAAAGAACTCGGCGAGCAGGAGCAGTACGGCAAGGGCCAGGAACCATTGGAAATAACTATTAAAATCGACGAATTCCGAGTCGGTCAAAGATTTCTTTTCGATACTATCCAATTGCTGCGTCATTGTGATGACGGCATCATCCATATTATCCAGTCGCAGGTATCTTCCACTGGTGACATCCGCCAGTTGCTCTAATTCGGCTTCATTGAGTTTTGAGATAACGGTCTGTCCCTGCTCGTCTTTCTTCTCTTCGTGGGTAACCGGATCGATGATCGTCGAGCCATCCGGGGAACCGATCCCGACGGCATTGATCATGACGCCGCTATCGGCCAGGTCCTTCGCTATTTTCAACGCATCCGGGTCATGATCCTCCCCATCCGATATCAATACGATCGCCTTGTATTTTCGTTCCTTGCTGTTAAAGGAGGTATTGGCCATCCTCAGGGCTTCTCCAATCACCGTACCCTGTGTGGGCACTACGTCCGGGCTGGAGTTGCGCACATACATCTTGGTAGCGCCGTGATCCGTCGTGAGTGGCATCTGAAGGTAAGCGCGGCCTGCAAACAGGACCAGCCCCAGGCGGTCATTGTCCAGTTTGTCGGAGAGCCTGTCCAGGAGTTGTTTGGCCCTTTCGAGACGACTCGGCTTTACGTCCTCTGCCAGCATGCTCTTGCTGACGTCCAGCACGAACATCACATCCACCCCTCTGCGGTTGATTTTTTCCATTCCCCCCGGTTTCTGCAAATTGGCGGCGCCGATAATAATAGCGATAAAAGCCAGTGCAAGCAGGATGAATTTCACCCGGAACCGGAAGGGGGAAAAACTCTTTACCAATTGGGCGACCAGCGCCGCGTCACCGATCCTGGCCGTCGTCTTTTTCTTCCAGCGAAGCAGGAGAAAGAACAACAAGACCGGGAGGATCAGGAGGACCAGGGCCGGGAGATATTCTATTTTTTCAAACCTCATTTTATTTTATTACTAATTACGCGAATTTAGTAACGCGAATTGGGGACGTGAATTGTTTCGCGAAACAATTCACGAAATATTTTAATAGGTCCCTATATATCTCCGAATCCAGGCCTGCGAAAACACTATCTCCACCCCCGAACCAAAGACGAAAAGCAGGTGCCGGACCCGGCTTGCAATTTAATGAAGTTGAGGGAACAAAAAGAAGCCAAAAGAGTGTTTAGGCTTTTTTTAAGGTAAATCATCGAAACCCTATCTCTTCCCCTGAAAAAAGCCTAACTGGGCCAGGATCCCCTTAAGGATCTTCATCCGGACATTCATCATGTCGATATTGCGGTCGGGGGATTCCAGGTTGAGCACGAAGAAATACGGATGCTTATTCTCCTCCACCCAGCCTGTGATCCAGCCGATGGACTGGCCGTCTTCCGCATAACCCCAGCCGGTTTTGTAACTCAACTGATAATTGGTATTATTCTCCATGAGCATCATGCCCCGTACGATCTTTTGGGTGCGCTGGAAAAA
>PLXD01000256.1 GCA_003151295.1 Chitinophagaceae bacterium
TTACTCCTTCGGCGAAATACGCGCCGTATTGAATTATCGCACTTACAAAACTCAACAGGAAAAAAAATCCAGTTAAAAAAAATCCGGCTAATTATTCGCTTCCCAATCGCTTTTCACCAGTTTCCAGTCATTATCGAAGAAGCCGGCCATTTTAATGCCGCCACTCCCCGATTGTAACATGTCCAGCCCGAATATCATAAAATCCGGGAACCCGCTGGCGCCGGCAAAATACTGGTTGGCATTGGCAGCCTCCATTCCTTTCAGACCACTTCCCCCGATAACGGCAACGGAACTGACAGGAGAATTTTTAAGCGGCCATACAAAATAGGCGCCCAGATCATCCCCTTTCCATACCTGCTCCCCCGCCTTCACGCTACCCCTTTCCAGACGGATGGGACAATCTCCCAGGAGAAGGTTATAGACTGCATTGGTGCTGGCATTCCCAAACAGGATCACACCTCTCCCGCTATAATTGCCGGGTGAGAACTCCTTGTCGGAAATAATATCCACTGCGCCATTACCACGGTAATACCAGGTCTCCGCATCATAGCGCGCCTTGTTCAGGCTCCATTCGTTCTCCTCCTTATTGCCGGTCGTACCATATACAAAGACCATATTGTAATTAAAGGCATCTTTCAGTGTTCCATACCGCTTCGGTCCTTTCGGATAGGTTCCCGGCCAGGACACCACCGTCCAGGCATCATGGTCCTTCAACAGGAACAAGCTGTCCCCTGCGCTCACCGTCGTATATTGTATGGGACTAAGACCATCCAAATCGATCTTTACGTTAGCCCGTGCGCCAAAATCAGCCAGGGAAAACTTTAACATCCGGATATTCTCCGTCATTCCCGAGATCGTTCCCTGTCCTGTATTTCGGGCCAACTGCATGCGGCTGTAAGACAGCGGATGTATTTGTTGCTGGATAGAAGCCCAGTAATAGGATGCGGAAATCCCCGGGCTGGCGGTCATAAAGTCGATATGATTCACCAAACTGTCCGGTTTCCTGCTATGCCACTGGAAAAAATCGAACAAAGGCTTCCAATCGACGCTCTGGTTGCCATACCAATGCTCGGCGCCCGGAACCTCATGATAAACCATATCGGAATGGAAGTCTGCCAATACCTTTCTCATTTGCCTGGCATACTTGACCGGGACCACCTTATCAGAATCCCCATGCAGGATATATACGCCTAAGGGCTTGTAATTGGTCGCGAGTTTGATCATATCGCTCTGGTCGCTCGCACGGATCAGGATCTGCTCAATCGCCGTCTGACCGCTATCAGGAACGACGCCGTCATGCGAACCGTAATCTTTCAGTGTCGGATAACCGGAGCAGGCGCCGATAGCGGCCCACTTATCCGGGTAGGTGGCCCCTAAGAACCATGTGCCATGACCGCCCATGGAATGCCCCGTCAGGAATATCAATTGCGGATCCGGATGAAACCGATCTTTGGCCAGCGACAATACTTCCAGCGCGTCCATCCTCCCCCAGTCCTCCCAGTTGAAACCACGGGGACGGCGGTTTGTAGCCGCAACCAGGGTGCCCCAGTCCTTCGATCGGTAGGCCCTGGCCTGCCCAATGGCNNCATGCACCGAAAGGAACAATGCCGGCCCTTGCGTAATCGTTACTCCTCCGATACTTTCGCTCCTTTTGCCGGGAACGCTGCCAACGGTTCCGGGAGGCGCCGCTTCCGAAACAGAGCCCCCACCGGTACCTATGCCCGTCATCGAAGAAGTTCCTGAACTTTGCGGGGTCACCGCGTAATACTGGAGGCTTCCATCGATCCCGCTTGTAAAGGTCACGCTGTACTGCTCGCCGACCCTTACGGCTTCTACCTGAAGTTTCTTCTCATCGACAGTTTTACCCTTATTCATTAACGTGAGGGTACAATCGAAGCGTCCCTTGGCTTTAACTCCAGCCCCGCTAAAAGCAAAGCTTACCTTGCGGCTGCTCATAGCCTGTACCGCCGGGATCTCCGACTCGTATTCCTTACCCTCCAGCACGGCCCGGATCCTGTAATTCCGCAGGACCTTCGGCGAATTATTGATCACCACTACCGCCCCATGTAAGGAATCATTGCCGGTAACCCCCGCTTCGATGACTGGAATCGTAGGATCCTCGACGTTCAATTCCACTGCCTTATTCGTAAAGATCAGACGGGCCTCGACCATGCCGGCCGGACGGAGATATATTTCATTGAGTCCTTTTTTAATCCTGACGGGAATATAGAGCCATCCGGAGCTATAAGGATCGCCTGCATGCGGTGTTCCGTTGAAGAACAGTCCGCCACTGCCCTTAACATGCAGGAGTGCGGTCTTCTCCCCGTCCGAGACATAGCTAAGATAGAAATAGCTCCCCCCGGGCCCGGCACCAAATCCACCACCCCGAAGTCCACGCACCCGGAATCTGTTCAGGCTATCGGCAGACAGTGCCTGCCAGACGATATTCTGCCCCTTGGCATCCTTCCCGAAAACGCTCCCTTCGACCGGAACTTTCAGCGTTTGGTTATAGAGTTGCCAGGCAAGAGGATCCGTATATAAGGCTTCCCGCCCATAGCGGGTTCCCACAGTCGCAAAAAGGACCTTGGTAAAAGGATAGACCTCCTGGGCAAAACCGTAAAATTCCGAAAAAGACAACCCGAAAAAGATACAGAAGACAATCACCCGAAACTTACTCTTTCGCATAATGCTTGATTTTTATAAAAAGACCTCTTTAAATATATATTGTAAGTACCGCCAAAGCCCATATTCCCCTACGATAAAAGGGTCTTTTTTGATGAAAGGCAAAGGCTGGCCATGACCGGATCAAAAATTCCTGATAAAAAGATCAATAAAACCAAAATCACGGCAGGAAACCAATTTTATTGGACATTATCAAAAACACACATACGTCGTTTCCGGCAGCATTAAGTGTTGTTTTAATAGGATGAAGTTCAGCCTCGGTCAGTTGCGCAAAAATTCTTAACATTTGAATAACAATGATTTAAATACTTTCAAAAAACTTTTGTCATTTAAATTGGTCAAACTATTATTCAAATCATTCTATTCACCCTATTGGACTAAAAAATTTAATATGAGACGATTTTCCCTGGCAGCACTTCTCCTTCCTGCTCTTTTCTTTCTTTTCGGTTGCAGTGGATCAAGAAAAATGGCAGCTAATTTTGTACCCTTTACCGTCGGTCTAAAACAAAGGCTGGAAAGGGATAGTATCGACCTGAAACAAGTCCAATTCTACATCGACCAGAAGGTCATCCTTTCAAGATTCCTGGGAAGTCAAAAAGCGCAAGTGAATTCGGGCGTCGTGAAATTTGAAAACGGGCAATACATTAACGAGGTGATCGTACCCCCTTTCACCCCCGGTGTCTGTGAGGATATTGTAAATGGCCGGCTCATGATCAGCTTCGAGAAAGGAAATAACAATATTGCCTTCGGCCAGGGTAGCGGCTATACAGCAAATGACTATGTGATCTATGGGACCGATTGGAAGAATGGAACGACCGCAGTGACCTTTGATTCCAATAAATTCAGGGCCCGTTGCGGCACTTGCTCGGACGTAGCCTCGACCATGCTGGTAGTCAAAAAGAGCGAAATAGATAAGATCCAGAAGAAAACACGCACCCTGAAAGGAAGAAAGATCAACAATTAGCTATACGCTATTATTACCGATCTTTACGGTTCACTGTCTTTATTTATATGTCCCGAAAAAGAATTGCGAGATCCTTATCGACTTATACCCATCATAATAAGGTAAGAATAGTCCATGGAGGTCGTGAATTTTTCGCGCTCCTGGTTCACATGATCGACGAGGCAAAATCGCTCATCCATCTGCAAACCTATATCTTCGAAGACGACGAAACAGGCGGCATGGTCGCCGATGCCCTGATCCGGGCCGCCAAACGCAACGTACAAGTCTACCTCCTGCTGGATGGATATGCCTCACAGGAACTTGCCAAACCCTTTATCGCCAGGTTGAAACAGGACGGTGTGCATTTTCGCTGGTTTGCCCCCCTGATCAAAAGCCGTCTCTTTTACTTGGGCCGGCGCATGCACCATAAGTTCCTGGTTACGGACGCCTCTTATGGCCTGGCTGGAGGCATCAATATCAGTGACCGCTATAATGACCTGGGAGATAATAAGGCCTGGCTGGACTGGGCCCTCTATACGGAAGGAGAGGCCGCTGCAAAACTGAATGTGATCGGTGAGCGGATGTGGGTAAAATCATCCTGGACAAAGGCGGCAACCCGCTACTCCCCGCCCAGGTTACCCGGCATCATACCGGCGGAAGAATGCATGGTCAGGGTCAGACGCAACGACTGGGTGCGGAGAAAAAATCATATTTCAGCAAGCTATATGGAAATGTTCAGAAGCGCGGCCGACCATATCACACTCCTTTCCAGCTATTTTCTGCCCGGAAAGATATTTCGTAAACAGATGGCGCTCGCATCCAAAAGAGGAGTAGCCATCCGCGTGATCCTTGCCGGTGTATCGGATGTTAAGGTCGCCAGGCTGGCCGAACAATACATGTACCGCTGGATGTTCCGAAACAACATCGAAATCTATGAATACAGGGAAACCGTGCTGCACGGCAAACTGGCCACCTATGATGGCAAATGGGTCACGGTTGGCTCCTACAATGTCAACAACATCAGCGCCTATGCCAGTATAGAATTAAATATGGACGTCCTCAACGACCCCTTTGCACTGGACGTGCAGCAACAACTGGACGAGATCGCAAGCAAGCATTGCACTCGCATAACCCGCGAGAACTTCTACAGCCATACCCCTTATCTCAAAAGGGTTCAGCAGCAGGCGGCCTATCTCACCATCCGATTTCTTTTCTTCCTGTTCACCTTTTATTTCAAGCAGGAAAAATAAATGGAGGGTATGCTTCCAATCGCTTCGATTCCGATTACTCCCCTTCTTTCCCGTTAACACCTCCTATCCTCCTGACAAAAGCAGCGATCGCCTCTCGGTCCCATCCTGCAAACCGTCCTCTTTGCACGATCACCTTATTATCACCCAGATCCTGCAGATAATAATGGAATACAAAATGTGCGTCCGGAAACTCCCATCCCCTGATTTGACCAAAACGAAGGTCATTGAACACAAGTGTATCATGCCAATGATCGATCGTATAATAACCCTCAGAGAACCGCAGCAGAGAACTCACATCTTTCCGCTCCCTCATAGGATCGAGCAGGGAATCGTTTTTTGGAAAAAAATGAAAGGGGATATCCTGCTTCCGGTCAAACACGGAAGCATAGCCGGTTTGAAACCCATCGGGGCCTTCGGCTATTACGAACCATAAGAAATTATTAAGGGGAGTAGGAGTCGTAAAATAACGGGTATAAGAAAGTTGCTGACGCCGTAGCTCCTGCTCCATCCTTGTATCGATGCGATATTTGTTCAGGATACAGTATACCAGGTAAATACCGCTCAAAGCCACGCCGGCCGCAGCCCAGTATTTCCGGGACCTTCGCCCCTTTTTCAAAATCAGCAGCCCCAGCACAGAAATAGCCAGCCAGATAGAAAAAAAAGGATCCGCTACAAAGAGGCTGTTGAAAGAAACCCTGTAATGACTAAAAGGCTCGAACCAGCCTGTGACATAGACATTAAAAGCATCTATAAAAATATGCACGAATAACTCCAGCCCGAAAAAGAACAGCCAGCCGCGGACAGAAAGAAACTGGCCGCCCCGCCATCGCCTCACCACGAGGGTCAGCAGGACCGTCATCAGCGCTATGAATAATAGCGAATGAGTAAAGCCCCGGTGCGCCAGCACATCCCTAGCCGCATCCAGCCAGAAGGAAGCTACGAAATCGATATCGGGAAGGCTCTGGGCAATGGCACCCAGCAGCAGGGCCTTTTTCCCCAGTTTTTTCCCGGCAATCACCTCACCGATCGCAGCCCCCAGAACAATATGAGTAATAGTATCCATGTGTTCCTCTTAACTTTAATTTGACTTTTTGCAACCAGTTATTCCGCGAGCTTATATAAGCCGAATTCAGAAAGCGTCGGATTGGACCTGGAAGATTCTATCCGGAGACGCACGCTGCCAGCAACGACAGCGGGGAACTGCAGCAACCGTTTGTATCCGACCGTAGTACCTTCGACGATGGTTTTCCATGTGCCCCCCTCTTTTTCTCCGTGTTTTGCGGGTTCGACTTCCTCACGGTATTCCAATACGAATCGTTCGATCCGCTGACCTGTACGGATATCTTCCTGCAGCAGCAATAGGTCAAAGGTCTTTTTCCCATTCAGGCCGAATTCGATAAGAGTTGCGGTATCTTTCCCCCGGGTGATGAAATGAGTATAGTCCTTGCCATCCAGCAGAGCGGGCGTATTCAGCCCATTGGAACAGCGGATCACAGCCCCCTTCGCCATGTTGACGGCAAAAGTCTCATCGATCCTCTTTTTCCAGGCTTTCAGATGCGCTTCATCGTTTTTGCCGATCAGCCCGCTCTTGTCGGGAGGAATATTCAGCAGCAATACACTGTTGCGCCCTACGGAGCTGAAATAGATCGTTAACAGATCATCCGGGGTCTTCACCTTGTCATCTTCCTCCGGATGATGAAACCATCCCGGCCGTATTGAAACATCCGTTTCCGCCGGATACCAGATCAAACCCTTTGCAGCCAATAACCTGGCCCTGCTCCCCAGGTCATCCTTCATCATATCGCCCTGTGGGACAAAAGTCACATCCTTTTGGGAGCCTGCAGCAATCTTTTCCTGGAGCTTTGCATCGACGGGAAGCACACTCCATTCTGTCAGCCTGCCCACCCCGCTCTCGGTACCCACCCAGCGCACATCGGGTCCCATGATCGCGATGGTAGCGCCCGGTTGCAGCTTCCTGATCAGGACATACCAGGCATCAAAATCATATACGGGTTTCTTCCCATTGGGCCCTTCCCCGTTGGCGCCGTCAAACCAGACTTCATCGACGCGCCCATAGTGAGTAAGCAATTCCGTCAACTGGTTCTCGAAGTAGGCATTGTATTTTTCCGAATCTCCGTAAAGTGATGAATGACGGTCCCAGGGTGAAAGATACACACCAAACCCGATCCCATACTCCCAGCAGGCTTCCGAAACCTCCTTTACAACATCGCCCTTCCCATTCTTCCAGGGAGTATTCTTTACGGAGTGTTCGGTATATTGACTGGGCCAAAGGCAAAATCCATCGTGGTGCTTGGCCGTGATGATCACCTGCTTAATACCCGCCTCTTTTGCAATCCGCACCCATTGCCTGGCATCCAGTTTTTCCGGGTTGAACTGGCTAATATCCTCTTTGCCGTCGCCCCATTCGTGGTTGGTAAAGGTATTGATGCCGAAATGGAAGAAGGCGGTCACCTCCAGCTCCTGCCATCTCAATTGCCTCGGAGAAGGGACGACATGCGCCGCCTTCCAAATAATATCTGCCTCAGAATCCGAAGACCCGATCGTCACATAGTTCCCGTTGACCTGTTCTTTATTGCGCTGGATTTGTGCAATGTCCGCCATCGGCAGAAACAGCAGCGGTATTATTATCTTTTTATTCACGTTTATAATCTTCGATCTCCTATTCATGATTATATTCAATTAGTTGCTTCAGCGTAATAGCCCCCCATCTACTATTTTAGGCTTCACTCTCCTCTACCCTTTCTCTCAGCAAAGCTGGCTAAACCCTTCCTCCCGATAAATCCGGCCGGGTTCCTTCTCTCAATAAAGCTGCCTTACCCCTTCGACAGGAGCGGCGTCCTGTTGGTGAAGGTCAAAGACGATCACTTTATTCGTCCCTTTCAGCAACCAGGAAGCGGGACAATACAGACGCTGCTGGGGACCCACATACCAATACCTTCCCAGGTTGTGGCCATTCACCCAGACAACGCCCTTTTTATAATGGCTCATGTCAAGGTAAGTATCGGCGGCTTCTTTCAACTCAAATTCACCGGAAAAGAAAATCCCCGGTCTCGACGAACCCTTTGCCGCAGGAGCGGCAGCCCCGGCAGCATCTCCTTTCTTCAATCCGATGCCCCTGATATATGCGTCGTCCATAGGCAGGCTGAAAATATCCCAGTTCATCAATGTCATCCCATTGAGGGTGACCCTGTCCGTTATTCCCTTCCGGTCGATCATATACTGAGCGAAGTTGATATGCCCCATGCCTTCCACTCTTATTTCCAGCACAGGATCTTTGACACTCGTCTTAGGCAATTCCACTGTCCATTTCCCGCCGTCCCGGAAGACCGTATCAATGAATTGCCCGTTTAAAAAGACCAATGCATAATCATGCGGCTCCGTGATGGTCAGGCTGCCGCTCTTATGACCAACGAGCCGCGTCCGGTAAAGAATAAATCCTTGCTTTTGATCGAGGGCCTCCATAGGCTTGGGCTGGGCTGATTGTACAGGAGCCGGCAAATTGTCCCAAACAGAGGTTAAAGGGTGCAAAGTAAAGGCAGGGATCTCCACCGTCGGGATTGCCGGAGGAATTTCGGGGATCTTATACCCAACATATTGGCCTATGAGCTTCCTCAGCGCAAAATATTTGGCCGTGGGCTGCCCCTGTTCGCTGATCGGCGCATCATAATCGTAACTCGTTACATCAGGCTGGAACTGGACCGGGCTGAAAGCATTGGACCCGGCGGTGAACCCGAAATTGGTGCCGCCATGGACCACATATAGGTTAAAAGATCTTTTATGTTCCAGCAGGTATCGCAGACTCCTCAAAGGATCCGCAGTATCCGGTTTCTGCCAACCTTCCTTCCAATGTGTCAGCCATCCCGGATAGGTCTCACTGCTGAAAACCGGTGCGTCCGGATGATGCTTCGCAGCAACTGCAAAATCGCCATCGTTGGTGCCAGGATCCAGCCCTATGGCACAGCCATCCAGGCTCCCGGCATCCATCATAAAATTAGTGGCCCCGTCGGCCGTATAAAAAGGCGTATTGATCCCGTTCTTTANNTTTCCACCTGCACCATCAGGATGGGGCCCCCATGCGTACACAATAAGGGAGTAACCTCCTTCGACAAGCGGTTGACATAACGTTCAACGGCGCTCATATACCTTGGATCCATGCACCGGATCTTAATATCGGGGATCTTCAGCAAATAAGTTGGCAGCCCGCCCCAGTCCCACTCCGCGCAAACATAAGGACCGGGACGCAACAAGACCCACATGCCCTCTTCCTTACAGAGGCGGATAAAGGCCGCTATATCCTTATTCCCGCTGCTGAAATCAAAGATACCGGGA
>PLXD01000418.1 GCA_003151295.1 Chitinophagaceae bacterium
TTTTATAAGACGGGACGCCTGGGCAAGGAGTACCAGGATATCTATTTCCTGAAAAATATCATCCGTCCGGGCGATTATTGCGTCGATATCGGCGCCCACCTGGGTTATTATACCCTGGAGCTGAGTAGCCTGGTCGGGCCTGAAGGGAAGGTCTTTGCCATCGAGCCCATGAGCAAATTTCACGATACCCTCCGGAAAATATTGCAAAAAAAGGGGGTCAAAAACGTTACCCTCTATCAACTGGCAATGGGTGGTGGGAGTGAATGGGTTGAAATGGGCATTCCCCGCATCGACAATATGAAGAGATATGCCTATGCGAGGGTCATGGAGTCCAGCAGCCACCTGGAATATGCGGAATCGGAGAAAGTACGCAACGAGTCGGGGGATGTGCTCTTCCTTCAACAGCCCCGGCTGGACTTTATCAAATGCGACGTGGAAGGGCTGGAAGTATCAGTATTCTCCTCCCTGCTGGGAACGCTGAAGATGCACCGGCCCATATTGCTGTGCGAGCTCGCCGATAAGAATGAACGGATCAAACTCTACGAGCTGATCGTGGAGCTGGGCTACCAGGCCTACCTGCTGGAGAAGGGCAAACTTCGTATCCTCGATATCTATTCCGATAAGAAAGCCATCTCCCATAACCATTACTTCATTCACCAAACCCGGGCGGAAGACGAAGACCTGCAGCCCTTGCTCAGCGATGTCCGGTCCTGAGGTCGGCGGCGGGGAAGCGAACAAGGAAACGTAAATAACAGGGAGATCATTGTTCGGTTTATGCCAAAGTGTTTTATGAAAAACCTTAAATATTCGCCTGGTTGCTCATCGCTCCAGCACCGAATCCAGCTTCTGATGGAAGAGCGAAAAATCGTTGAGATTGTTATGGGTGCCCTTTTCGATCGTGATGAATTCGTCTCCCGGCTTTAGCAGCGGCTTCAACCGTTCCGCATTGCTATAGAGAATGATGCCGTCTCCCGTGCCGTGAAAAATGGTAACCGGCGCCGTGACAGCCGGCAGGTATTCGTTGGTAGGAAACCGGTAGTGGATCATGTTCCCTACCGGGTAAATGGGCAGGTAATGCCTGAGGAGCGATTGCATACTGTAGCAGGGGGTCTCCAGGATCAGCCTCCTGCAGTCCCGCACAGCGGCCAGCTCGGCGGCGATGCCCGTTCCGAGGCTCTTCCCGTAGATGATAATCTCCGAGGGCTTAAAGCGGCTTCGCGCCAGCTTATACATTACCAGCGCATAATCATATAGTTTCTGTTCGGTGAAAGGGCCCGTGCTCTTGCCGAACCCGGGATAATCCAGCATCCATACCTCATAGCCTTTGGCGGTGAAATTGGGCGCATACATTGCCTACCAGCCGATATTCTTCCGGTTGCCATGGAAGTAGAGTACGACACCCCTGGTAGGGTACTCTCGATGGCTTGCACTATCTCCATGGCCTGCATAACCCCCACTCCCCGCACGATCCACGGTCTTGAAACGGACGATGTTCAGCCGCGTGTCCTGGTCATAGGGGATATTGATCTCTTCATGGGGAGCCGCCAGTTCGTATGGCTTATTTCTGTCGATCGCAACAGGATGAAACAGTAGCCGGTCCTGCAAATAGTAAATGGCGATGCCGATCCCGCAATACAGGATAATGATGACTTTCGCCCAGCGGACTATTTTTGTCTTATTGGAAATCTTCTTCATGTCTTCTCAGCTTACTTTGTTATCGGCGACCGGTTATTCTCTAAGGATATCACGGATAAAATTATGATATTCAGGGAACGAAGGTAAATTATTATGTCTGCCGCCTTCGATGCGGATCAGGGTTATTTTTTGCGGATTGAGCGCCTGTAACTTTTCGCTCTGGCGGATGGGAATGAGGCGGTCCCTGGTGCCGTGGAGGATATAGGTATGGCACCTGACTTTCGGGATCCATAAGTCTGCACGAAACTGGTAACGCAGGACATACCGCACGGGCAGTATGGGCAGGAAGCGCTCCACGACCTTGCGGAAACTGAAATAAGGCGCATCCAGGATCAGGAAGCGGGGTGAATTGTCGGCGCCTATCTTAACGGCAAACCCGCTTCCGATACTCCTGCCGTATACGATCATGCAATGCTCGCCGTAGTCGGCTGCCAGGCGTGCATATACGAACTGGATATCCTGCAGCATCGCCTTCTCTCCCCGTTTGCCCGTACTCTTCCCGAATCCCCGGTAGTCCACCAATACCACATCGTAGTTATAGCGGTAAAAATCCCTGGCGTATTTTGCCCAGCCTTTGATGCTGCGCGTATTCCCATGGAGGTAGAGGATGATCCCTGCAGGCTTCGGACGGTAAAAATGCAACCCGTTGATCTGCACTCCCTCCGCCACTTCGAAAAACAATTCTTTAAAAGGGATATCGTATTTGTAAACGAAACCAGCCGGGAGCTTTTCGGGCTTAAAGATGAAGGAGTCCTGCGCGAAATAGGCGAGGGCAAGCAATACCAGGTATCCGAGGACGATATAGAGCCAGATAGGCATATTTAATTATCAATCCTGTCCCGTTCTCTTCAGATTGAAGTTCGGCACCGACGAGACGATCAAGGGGAACTTCTCCACCGTCACATTGGAAGGATCCAGCCCGAATCCCCGCTCTTCGGACAGGCTCAGTTCCTTCAGCCAGAAATAGAGCTTCATCACGATCCGTTCGAAGAAGGGCAGCTCATTGTCCTGGCTGAGGTATTTCTCCATCACGATGAACTGAAAATCGCCTACCACGTTGTTCCGCTCCAGCGATTCATAGCGGCTCATGATATTCACTTCTTTGTTGTTCACCAGGTCTTCTACCACTTTGCGGAACATGAGATTGATCTTCGGCTCGATCCGGAAACCCAGCCTGAACTCCACCCGGATGATGTCATTCGGGATGATATGGTCCACCGTATATTCCGCCGTATAGGGATCATCGAGGGTATCGACATGAACGAACCAGTAAATATCCGCCCGCTTGGGCTTCTTATTCAGAATGGAATAGATGATCTTATGCTCGATCTCCTTGGGATTGTTGGCGCTGGTCATATAGACCAGGTGGGTGGCATATTTCCCGACCGTCCGGTCATTGCTGAGCTCCTGGATCTGCGGGATATAATGCTCCATCCGTACGAATTCCACATACCTGTTCTTGATCTTCCGCGCCCGGTACCAGACATACATGACCGTGAACAGGCCGCCTCCTACGATCAGCGTCACGAAGCCGCCGTGCGGGAATTTATCGAGGTTTGCGAATAGGAAACTCAATTCGATCGTGAGATAAACGGAGAGATACAAGTAGATCAACACCGATTTGGCCCGGCGGGAGATCAGGAAATTGGCGAACAGGATGGAAGTGGCCAGCATGCATAAGGTGATGGCCAGCCCGTAGGCGGCTTCCATATGTGCCGAACTCCTGAAATACAGTACGATTCCGCAACAGCCGAAGAAAAGCATGAAATTGATGGCCGGAATATACAACTGCCCCTTCTCCTCCGTGGGATAGCTGATCCGGAGCTTGGGCCATAGGTTCAGCCGCATGCTCTCGCTGATCAGGGTGAAAGAACCGCTGATCAGGGCCTGGCTCGCGATGATCGCGGCGGCCGTGGCGATGATGATCCCCGGGATGACGAACCATATGGGCATCAAATTGAAGAAAGGAATTCCCAAACGCGTATTAAAGTGCTGGCCCCCGTAATGGGCAAGCAGCCAAGCGCCCTGGCCCAGGTAATTCAGGATCAGCCAGGTCTTCACATAGATCCAGGAAATGCGGATATTTTCCCGCCCGCAATGGCCCAGGTCGGAATAGAGGGCCTCGGCCCCGGTCGTACAGAGGAACACCGCCCCCAGTATCCAGAAGCCCTTGGGATACGTGGTCAGCAGTTCGATCGCATAATGGGGGCTCAACGCACGGAATATATGCAGGTCATCCAGCAAGTGGCTGCTCCCCAACACAGCCAGCATCCCAAACCAAAGGAACATGATCGGACCGAATAGTTTTCCAATCGACTCCGTGCCGAATTGCTGCAAAAAGAAGAGGACCACCATGATCCCCAATACGATATATACGATGGTCGATTCCTCGATGTTTTTCATGGCGGGCATCAGCCGCAATCCCTCTACGGCTGATGTCACCGAAATGGGCGGTGTGATCATCCCGTCGGCCAATAGGGCCGCTCCCCCGATCATAGCCGGCAATACCAGCCACCTGCGCTGCCTGCGTACAAGGGCGTAGAGCGAGAAAATGCCTCCTTCTCCCCGGTTGTCGGCTTTGAGGGTCAGCCACACGTATTTCACCGTGGTCTGCAAGGTCAGGGTCCAGATAATACAGGACAGGGACCCCAGGATCAGCTTTTCCTCGATGATCCTACCGCTGATAATGGCATTGAGAACATAAAGGGGGGAGGTGCCGATATCTCCAAAAATAATACCCAGCGCGATCACCAGGCTCGCGAAGGTTACTTTGTTGATCTGTCTGCTCACTACTGAGTCTGTTAAATGGTTGAGTTATCAAAGGGTTTTTTTATCTTCCCGGTGAAATTGAGGCCTCACCGGTACACCTTAAGGATATACGTACAAAAAGATATACAAAACGAAGGTAAACGTAAATAAATAAAAGATGAGCTATTTTTGAAGGGTTGGGGCAACCGCCCGTTCGGGGAAGCCGTACATTTTGATAAAACTTTTATTAACTTACGATATTAAACGCTGGTATCCCGCAAACGAACGAACATGAAACGAATCCTGTCAGCCTTGCTTCCCCTGATGATTGCCCTATCCCCCCTGATAGGATTAGCTCAACAGATCACCTATTCCGAACCCGAACGGGAAGACAGCCGACGCACCAATTTTGATATCATCGGTAAGGTTGGCGGTAATATCCTGGTCTATAAGAATAACAATTCCAACGCGGCCATTTGCCTGTATGACNNTGACGGGGAAATGAAGCTACAGCAACGGGTAAACCTGGATTTCATGCCCGACCACTACTCCAATGTCGAGTTTATCGCCTACTCCGATTTCTGCTATATGATCTATGAATACCAACGCAGGAATATCGTCCATTGCACAGCCGTTAAGATCGATGGACAGGGACGCCGGGTGGGCCCGCCCGTGGAACTGGATACCACCCAGCTTTCGTATTCTTCCAATAATAAGATCTATACCGTCAGCTTCAGCGAGGACAAGCAGAAGATCCTGATCTTTAAGATCAATAGCAAGAACCCGCGGAACTTCATGTTCACCACTTTCCTCTACGACAACCAGTTGCAGCTCATCGACCGCCACCGGCTCTTTCTCCTGATGGACGAACGCAATGAGCTGTTTACCGATTTCCTGGTGGACAACGAGGGAGCGATGATATTCGGGAAATTCCTGCGGAATGGCGCCAGCGACTATGTCTCCAAAGTGTCCATCGTCACCAAATCCGCTACGGCGGATAGTTTCACGGTAAAAGACATCGGTGCCGGCGACCGGCTCCTCGACGAGATCCGTATAAAGGTGGATAACAACAACAAACGCTATATCCTTTCCGGGTTTTATTATAAACAAAAAAAGGGCAATATCGAAGGACTTTATACCGTGGTCTGGGACAAGAACAGCGATAGCCGTGTGAAAGAGAGCCTCACCGTCTTCAGCGATGAACTGCGGGCTGCCGCCAAGAGTTCGGATTCCAATATCAAAATGGCTT
>PLXD01000493.1 GCA_003151295.1 Chitinophagaceae bacterium
CAGTTCCGCCGTATTTCCGGGGGGGGGATGAAGGGCCAACGCGGTATATTTCCTGGACAGATAGGCCCTCACTGTCAGTTTATGATTGTGTGATTATAATCGCGGATCGTTTAAATTTAACGATTAAGATAAGATTATTCTTCTACGATTGGAATAATTGCGCCTATTATGCACTAAATTTGCGGCGAAGGAGTAAAAGATTAATGGTAATTCTGGTATTTTTTGTGGCACATTGGTTTCTATCGCTGTTCACACAGACGTTTTTTTTGCATCGATACGCATCCCACCGGGCATTTACGATGAGCAAGCCCTGGGAACGTTTTTTCTTCATCTTTTCGTTTATCACGCAAGGTTCTTCTTATCTCAGTCCCCGGGCATACGCCATCATGCATAGAATGCATCATGCCTACACGGATACGGATAGGGATCCTCATTCCCCCAAGCAGGCTTCCAATGCCTTCCTGCTGATGTGGAAGACCCGTAAGATCTATTCGAACATCTATTCGGAGAAAATACCCATCGAGAGCCGGTTTTTAAAAAATCTTCCGGATTGGCGTATTGTAGACCGTCTGGGAGATGCCTGGTTCATCAGAACCGCCTGGGTGCTGGCTTATGTACTTTTCTACGTCTGTTTTGCAACCTCCCCCTGGCTGTATCTTCTACTGCCCTTACAGATTGTCATGGGACCTCTCCATGGCGTGATCATCAATTGGTATGCCCATAAATATGGTTCCGTCAATTATCAGGTGAATAATACATCCAGGAATATGTCACCGCTAGGCCTGGTGATGATGGGAGAAAATTTTCATAATAATCACCACAAATTCCCTTCGAGTATAAATTTCGGCGTAAAATGGTACGAGATAGATCCTGTCTATCCTATCATCCGTTTCTTTAACTGGTTGCATATCATCAAGGTCAGCCCTAGCGCTGCAAAGCGAACCGTTACGGAATTTTAATGATCCCTACGACGCGCCTCCTATTGATTCCATTGATCATCCCCCGGCAATCGTCAATAAGTTCCCGGCAAAACGCTGAACGAGCTTTGTGTTCCTTTTCCGGTTAACAGCAAGGTATAAACGTTGCCTGCCAATATATCTATGCTGCTGGCGCTGGTGATCAAAGAATCCGTGCCGGCGGCTTTTACCGTCACGGTATAATAACCGGGTGTAATCCCCTTAAAACGATTATACGTGCTGCCAGAAGTCACGTTATCTGCGGGCGTTCTGTTACTCTGAACCAGCGTATTTGAAAAGTAAACATCTACGCCACCCAGATCCGGATTCATATTAAAAAAACGATAATATGTCATTGCGTTGGTCACATTACTGAAATCATCCGGAATAGTCACTGCCTTAGCCATATTCTGACCGGTATTATATAATAATATCGTATAGAAACTCAGAGAATCGTATTGATAGTTGGGGATTTCGGCCACAAGACTATCGGAACCGTCCTTTTCAAATTTTACATCGTACATACCGGGAGCGACCTGGGAATAATTGGGAAAATAGGTATCCGGGCTGATGGGCTGACTGGCTTGTGTGCCATTAATGTAAATATCCACTGCTGGCACATAAGGAGCCAGGTGCAGCACAGAGATATACGTCATAGGGGTATTATTCGTGGTGGTCGGAGATCCTCCCTTCAGGCAGGAGCTAAAACATGTTGACACCATTGCCAGGCCTGTCATCCAGGAGAGAAAAAAACCATTCCTTTGTTGCATCCGTTACTTTTTATTTTTTATCTTTTCTACATTATAAATATAGGCAACCGCCTGACAACTACTACGCCGGTTTCGTTGCTTTGGTTGGGTCGATGGAAATATTTTTCCCGGGTTCTGCCAGCTGAATATAACGACAAACGGCAGAGGAAAGGGGAAGACATCATGGGTCTTTCATGCTTTCATCTGCCGTTTGCGACCCGGTTCCCGATTCTGTATAGAAACCGTTCAATCCTATTTTACATTCACAGTAATGGTCTTTGCCAGTACTGCTCCATAGGAGCGATGGATGCCATCGGCAAATTGAAGTGTCAATACGTGCTTACCCGGACTTAATACCAATTCCGTGGTGGTCTGCGCTTTACCGAAATGAAGGTGATGCTCATCTTTCGGAACAAGCTGCCCGGCAGGAATGGAATCTCCTGCATCAACCAGCAGGTGGTGATGTCCGGAACCGGCCACAATGGCTCCTGCCGTATCCAGCTTCAGCCCTTCGATGCCCATTTCAATTTTGACGGGAGACTTAACAGTAGCACCGTCCTTCAGGTTTTTAAAGAAGACTTTAGCGCCGGCTGGTACCTCGGGTAAGGGGGTTATCATCTTTGATGAATCTACCATATGGCTCATGCTCATGCTGTCGTGGCTGGCCAGTTGAGTCGTATCGGAGCCCGCCGCGACCTTATCGCCGGCATTATTACAAGCTACCAATCCACATAAAAGCATGGCGGGAATAAATCTAGTTTTACGCATGTTATATTGTTTTTTATTAATGAGTTCCTGGTATAAACAGGGACTGTAAGGTACTAAAGATTTCTCTGTCACGATCCGGTACCTATTCCTTTATCCAAACCGCCTTCTCCTGCGCAGGTCTGCGCGATCCATTACCGGACGGGGTCTCAATCACACCCAGGTAGAACGGACGGTATTTACAGCGATCTTTCCACAAGCAGGGTATTGGATCTTTTGTGGTTTTCAGAGGCCAGGATTCTACTGTTATGGCTTCGTTCAAGGGGCATGGATTTCATTCGTTCACAGGATCAAATTTCCGTCACCGGAAATAGGTTTCAAAATTTTGAGACCGGAAATTCCCGGCGATTTGTAGTTAACTTACCGCCGGATACGGACAAACCCNNATTTAGCTCATAATGAGTGCATAAGATTACGTTCCTGCCTCGTAAGTCTCCTAAAATGCTCGCAGGCGACCTTTCCCCGAAGCCAGTAAAGGGGAAATAGGAAGCTGGTAAAGGGGAGATAAATAGTAATTCCGTCCGTGTGCTAAAAAAAGTGTAACTTGCAGCCCTATTTTATTACCAATACAATTTAATGATGGACACTAAAACAACAGGCACCGTAAAGTTCTTCAATGCCGACAAAGGATTTGGATTTATCAAGCATGATGATTCCAGTAAAGAGACCTTTGTCCATGCAAGCGGACTCATCGATCAGGTCAAAGAAAACGACAGAGTGGAGTTTGATCTGCAAAACGGTAAAAAAGGCCTGAATGCGGTAAACGTAAAATTGATCCGATAAATCTGATCTTTTTGCACAATTATTAAGGGCCGTAAGGCCCTTAATTTTTTTATAGCCGTCCAGGATCGCCATTCCCTGATTTTGGAGTTTTATCGTAAATTGCAGAAACTATATAATTTATAATACCATGCGCTTCCTGATCCTCATTTCAGCCCTTTTAACATCTGCTTGCTGTTTCGCTCAAAATAATTATTTATTCATAGGCACCTATACCGAGAAAGGGGATAGTAAGGGCATCTATGTTTACCGGTTCAATACGAAGACCGTAGATGCCGAACCCGTCAGTACGATCATGTCCGAAAACCCCTCCTACCTGGCCATTGCGCCCGGAGGCCATTTTTTGTATGCGGCCAACGAGACGGGTGGTTCGACAGGCGGGGTAAGCGCTTTCACCTTTGATAAAGGGTCGGGGCAATTGCAATTCCTGAATAAACAGTCGGGCGGCGGAAACGGCCCCTGTTATGTATCGGTGGACTCACGGCTTAAATGGGTGATACTGGCCAATTATGGAGGAGGCAGTCTTTCTGCGCTTCCCCTGCATGAGGACGGCAGTATAGGCCCCCTTGCCCAGTTCATACAGCATACGGGACAAGGAGGAACGGCTCAAAAGCCGGAGAAACCGCATGTCCATTCAGCCACATTTACGCCCGATGACCATTTCCTATTGGTAGCCGACCTGGGATTGGACAAAATATCTCTTTATAACTTCAATGCCTCAGCAGCCCAGCCGCTTTCGCCTGCCATGCCGGATTCCGCAGTAAATCTCCAGCCGGGGAACGGTCCCAGACATGTTAGTTTTCACCCCACCAGGCCTTTCGTATATCTTATTGAAGAAAAGGGGGGATTTGTAGACGCTTTCCGCTACAAAAAAGGCCAATTGACCCCGATTCAGCGCATCAATGCCCACCCGGCAGATTATACCGGGGTAGTAGGAAGTGCCGATATTCATATCTCACCCAACGGGAGATTCCTGTATGCTTCCAACCGGGGAGATGCTAATAATATCGCCATCTACCTGGTCAATGAGGCCGACGGCACGCTAAAATTGCAGGGGTTCCAATCCACCCTGGGTAAGATCCCGCGTAATTTCGTGATCGATCCGACCGGTCATTTCCTGCTGGCGGCCAATCAGAATACAAATAATGTCGTGATCTTCCGGATTGATCAGACAAC
>PLXD01000093.1 GCA_003151295.1 Chitinophagaceae bacterium
CGTAAAGTTCACCAGGCATTCCCGGATTTGCGCCCGGGTAGTGCCCGGGGCAATCCCCATAAAAGTATAGGGGAAATCGCCCCCATGATTATTCAGTTGCGGCGGGAAATAGTAGGCTTCGGGTTTTCCCAGCTGTCCAATCAGGGCGGCCTTCTCGTCATTGTGATGGATATGATGAGGGAGAGGGCCCATATTGTCGAAAAATTTCGAATACATCGGCCAGGCGCCATATTGATCCCATATACGCTTTCCGACCAGGGCGCCCTTGAGGCTGCCGATGGCATCCTTCAGGAGTATTTGCTGCTCTTTCGGTCCGTCTTTGAAAACCACTGCGCTTAATCCCTCATTCTCTCCGGTTAAGGGGCCGTTCTTGGCTGGAGTGGTGGAAGAAAACCAGCGTTCATCGATACCGCCGCGCTGGCCTCCCAGGACGTAATAATCGTCAGGGTGTAATTTGATCCTTCGGCCGGGCACACAAAATGACCGGGGCACCCAGGTAGGTGCCAAACGCAAAATCCCTTTTCCCTGTTCAAAAGCTTTTTCGGCTACACTCAGTTTTTCCATTGATGGTAATTAAAGATTGATTTTTAATTTGCAGTCGTTAGAGATTATATAATCAGGCTTATCAGATTATTTATTTTACAAAGATCTCAGGTCACTTCTTTTAAAAAAGCGTCGATTTTTTCCCGTTGATCCAACACTTCTATTTCCAGGTCGTAGGTCCTGGTTTCGCCCGGGGCGAGTTGTATCAGCTCATTTTGTTCCCTGGCCTTCGCCTGTCCGATAAGTGGGTTGGTCGAGGGCTCCAGCCCCGTGACATATTCCCCCTTCCCCCAATGCTGCCAGTTGATCAACCAGGGCAATTGCTTTTTAGGGTACCGTAGCGCTATGGCAATGCCGATCCTGGAATTATACAGTCCACAGGTGCAAAGACCGGAAGGATCGGGAGTCGCATCGATCAGGCCTACTTCCTCTCCGTTCCCTGCATGGGATTCCAGGGGCGGGGGACATTTCCGGAAATCATGTCCTTCCCGGAAGATCTTATGGCTGCCGTCTGCAAAACGAGGTTTCCAATTTCCCCGCCAGCAGATATCGGTTCCTTCATCGACCAGGGGCCAGCCGAAATTACAATGGTAAAGGATCATGTGAGGCGCAGGACTATTGCCCCTGTTCGTCACTTCATCATGAATCCGGATGGAAGCTTCCCCGATCGTACCGGAGAGGGTCCGTCTTAATTCCAGGCTGGGGCCGAATATTGTCGTTTGCTTGATGATACCGGTAATGCTCATGTTCATTTTTCCTGCTGCCGGGTCCGGTTGGATGACGGATTCTATTTCCGCCGGGATATTGCTTACTTCACCATGAAGGCCGCGTTNNCGTTCTCCATAAGCATCCGTCTCGGGACCGCCGACATGCGTGAGCCCGCAGGTAGTGAGTAATCCGCCTCCAAAGGTCTTCAGCCAGTCGGTTCCTCTATTCGAGAAGGGCTGCGGGGCCTTTATCCCGGCATGATTCAGCCACGCCAGGCTATGCCGGTTATAGAAGGCATCGGCGATATCCATGGCGCGGTCGAGGACCACTTTATAACGAAGGCCTGTTCCCGTGTTGATCCAGGCGATCCGGGTTCCGCGCCCTACCCCGTTATCCAGCACGGATGTCTCAATTCCCCCCAATTGTGCGGGATTGGATATTTTGCCGGTCCAGGCTGGTACTGTTTCGTTAGACATCGTTAACTATGGCTTTTGAGCGATGGCTTTTGGGTGCCATCCTATGGCTTTTTAGCAAAAATCGAATCCTGCTTATTACCTCCGGCTTTAAGGTACGCTAA
The DNA here is from genome assembly GCA_003151295.1 of Chitinophagaceae bacterium. Lineage (GTDB taxonomy): Bacteria > Bacteroidota > Bacteroidia > Chitinophagales > Chitinophagaceae > Puia. The sequence continues at coordinate 1,829 of PLXD01000093.1, forward strand.
TAAATCCTTTACTTCTTCTCCATTTAGCCGGTTGAGCAGGTTATCAAACATGATGGAAGTTTCCGAAAGCCGGGTCTTCACCACGTCTTTTTTCGGGATTTCCCGGAGGGTCTGCGGAGCAAACGGGTTCTGGGAAACATAGTATTTATCGGCATCCTGGTTCATGAGTCTTCCTGTGACCGTACGGCCGTCCTGCAGGTAGAAAACGGTGGCGGCAAACTGGTCGGAAATAGTCTTACTGGGTTCGATGATGGCTACCAGCATGTCCTTATAGGAGAACCGGCTTCCCAGTTGTGTTAGATCGGGTCCCACCGTGCCGCCTTCGCCCCGCATAGTATGACACGTACTGCATAAGGAAGCCGTGAACATGGCTTTGCCCCTGTCAAAATCGCGGTTGGCCAACCCGTCTTTTACCAGCACGAGCGCCGTATCGACCGACCAATCCTTTCCGGGTCCCTTGGGCTGCTGGACGGTGCCTGCGAGTCCCATCCCCGACTTACCCACAATAGAATCGCCGGAAATGGTATTAAAGTAGGCAAAACGATCTTTCGGAACATTCTTCAGCGCATTCTTACGGGCCAGGTCGATGAAGCCGACAAAGCTATGACCGCCTTTGTAACTAAATGCTTTATAGAACCAGCGGAAATAGGCTTCCCGAAGCTCAGGGGTCCAGCCTGTTTTGGCCTCGCACAGTGCGGTTGCATAAAAAGTCTGCTGGGCGGGAGGAACGTCAGACAGCATACCGGCGATATCCATGCCGTATTGCAAGTTGCGAAGGATCAGATCGGAAGACTGGGTGACCTGCTTTTGTGCAGCCGTGTCATCTTTTGCAGTAGCCAGCAGGGCCATGGTCTTTTCCACTGCCTTCGGGTCGTCCAGGTAGATCAGCACCTTGCTCAGCGACCTGTTTAAATCATTGGTTTTGGCGGGATATTGCGGATCGAGATAGGCGATTACCTGCGTTTTTACCGTAGCGCCGGGCAATCCCATTCGCGCCAATACCAGTTCAAAGGCCCGCAGCAGGTCTATCTGCTGTGATTCGGATAGCTGGGTATAATTAATGCCCGTCAGCGCAGCAAGCAATTTGTCCTTCTGATCCGCACTTCCCTGCCTGGCAAGCGCGATGGCCGCCTCAGTGAGGGTGACGGGGTCTTTTTCCGAAAGCGCTTTGTCCTGCCATTGGCTTACAGGTTGGTGCTCGACGGCAATCCTGGCTGCATAACGGATAAACCGGTCTTCGTGTTTCAGGTAAGGCCATGCAAAATCGATGGCGTCCGCCTTCGGAGCATCGTGATAAGTTTCAAGCTTGTGACGGAGCTGCTGGAGATCAGTGAGTTCCGGCGCTGCCAGTTTTTCGGTATTCTCCGTATTGTCGCCGTAATAAACGCGATAAAGATCCGATTCCAGCCGGCGGCCGCCGGTCAGAAAGTAGAGGGCGCCATCCGGTCCGATGAGACCATCCGTTAAAGGCAGTGGAGAGCCGGAGATAAATTCTTCCACATTGGCTGTATAGGTAGCTCCCTGGGGTTGAGGTTGGAAAGCATATATGATCCCAAAGCTCCAGTCGAAGGCATATAAGGACCGGCGGTA
>PLXD01000253.1 GCA_003151295.1 Chitinophagaceae bacterium
ATCTTTACCGGATATACCCGCAATATAAGAAAAGACAGCCATCGCATGAGAAAGGATAGCTTCTCCGGAAGGGACGACAGCCGCTCTAAAAGAAAGGATTATTTTCGGATAAAAACATGGGTCATAATCGCTTTATTGACCCCAAAAATGACCAGCGGTCAAATCAAGTATGTATTTGATCGTCCTGAAATGGGCTCGCCTTTTACGATCACTATTTACGGTGTCGATTCGGTTGCAGCAGCCAGGGCAGCGACAGCGGCTTTTCGCAAAGCGGATACCCTGAATGTGCTATTGAGCGATTATATTGACAGCAGTGAGATAAATCGCCTGAGCGCTACAAGCGGCCAGGGTCGATATGTAGCCGTATCCCCTCCCCTGTTCGATATCATTCGGCGCTCATTGGAAGCAACACGGTTGAGTCGTGGCAGTTATGATATAACGATAGGCCCTGTAGTGCGATTATGGCGGACCGCACGAAAAACAAAGCAATTCCCTGACGCGGATTCAATCAGGGCCGCCCTGGCCAAAACGGGTCATTCCTATCTGCACCTGGATACCTTGAATCATTCGGTATGGCTGGAGAAGCAGGGTATGAAACTGGACGTAGGCGGTCTGGGTAAGGGATTTGTTGCACAAGCTGCGCTGGACCTGTTGCGGCAATATGGCTTTCCTGCAGCCATGGTCAATGCCGGCGGCAAAATAGTGACCGGGGAATCTCCGGGTAAGGATGGCTGGGTGATCGGTATCAATGCGCCTGGCGAAAAAGAGCAGATCCTGCCCCGTCTGTTACTGCTTAATAAAATGTCGATTGCAACCTCAGGCGATATCTATCAATATGTCGAACTGAATGGCAAACGCTATTCACATATTGTGAATCCCAAAACAGGCATTGGCCTTACACGCAGGCGAAATGTTACGGCTATTGCCGGGGATGGCACTACGGCAGACTGGCTGGCAACCGCGTGCAGCATTCTTTCTTTCCGGAAGTCATTGCGGCTGATCAGGCATTTGCCGGGTGCGGCTTTGTNNCGTGTTTCGCCTCATTATCGTTAAACGCCCAGCAAAACGAACCTTCCTTCCATGCGTTTGAACAAAGGATCCCCCATTCCTCAGTGTCTTTTAAGATGGTCCCTATTCCGGGAGGTTCCTTTGTCATGGGCAGTCCGGAAAATGAAAAGGGGCATCGTAGCGATGAAGGACCTGCTATCCAAGTCAGCATTGATTCCTTTTGGATGGAGGAACATGAGGTAACCTATGATGAATATTTCTTTTTCCAGGATGAAGCGATGGATACCGGTCCCAAACCGGATNNGGCTACCCGGCGATCTGCATGACCCAAATCGCCGCCCAATCGTATTGCAAGTGGCTCTCGGCCAAGACCGGCCGCTATTACCGGCTGCCGACCGAGGCCGAATGGGAATATGCCTGCCGGGCCGGATCTTCTTCCGCCTATCCATTCGGCAATGAGGAGGGTTCCTTGCGTAAGTTTGCTTGGTACAGCGGCAATAGCGAGGGTAAATACCATGCGGTAAAGCAATTGCTGCCCAATGCCTGGGGGCTCTACGACATGCTGGGCAATGTCGCCGAATGGACGCTGGATCAATATCAGGATAACTATTTTGAACAGATCAGGAACAAACCTGCCAATCCTTTGCTGCAGCCTGTTACTAAATTCCCGGTCACCTTGAAAGGAGGTAGTTTCCATGATGAAGCCGGTGCTTTGCGAAGTGCCGCACGTCTTGCGTCCGATCGTAAATGGAATGCGCGGGATCCGCAGATCCCCAAGAGTAAATGGTGGAATACGGATGCGCCATTTATCGGATTCCGGATCATACGACCGGTGAGGCAACCTGATGCGGTTGAGGCAGACCGGTTTTTTACGCAATTTTTGACGATTAAATAAGACGCTATTACCGTTTTCTAAATATTTACCATTCATTTTAAATGACCGTTATTATGAATCAACAACAAGCTTCTAACAATCAAAGCCGAAGGAATTTTGTAAAAAATTCTTCGTTAGTGGCCGGCGGGATACTTGCCGCGCCTTTACTCACCGGGGCCAATTTTTTTTCCGGCGCTGACAATACCATTAAAATCGCCCTGATCGGATGCGGCGGCCGGGGAACGGGTGCAGCCGTTCAGGCCTTAAGCACCAACCAAAACGTACAGTTGGTCGCCATGGCAGATGCTTTTAAGGATCGCCTTACTGGTAGTTATCAAAATATTCTGGATGCGTTGGAAGATAAAAAAGGAAGGGTGCAGGTAAAGGAAGAGAATAAATTTACCGGATTTGATGCCTATAAAAAAGCAATGGCGCTGGCAGATGTGGTGATCCTGGCCACTCCCCCCGGCTTCCGGCCTATTCATTTTGCATAGGCGGTGGACCAGGGCAAGCACATTTTTATGGAAAAACCGGTTGCTACCGATCCTATGGGTATACAGCGTGTATTGGTCGCCGCTGAAAAAGCCAAGGCCAAAAAGTTAAATGTGGTAGTCGGGTTGCAACGGCGGTATCAAAACTCTTACCGTGAGTTGATCAAGCGGGTGCATGATGGCGCTATCGGGGATATTGTGGCGGCCCAGGCATGGTGGGATAATGACGGGGTTTGGGTGCATCCCCGTCAGCCGGAATGGACGGAAATGGAATACCAGATGANNATTTTGTCTGGTTATGCGGCGATCATATTACCGAACAGCATATTCACAACTTGGATGTGATCAACTGGGCGATGGAGGCTTATCCGGCCAAGGCGCAGGGTATGGGCGGGCGTCAGGTGAGAACAGGCAAAGAATACGGACAGATATTCGACCACCATTTTGTAGAGTTCCATTACGGGAATGGGGCTGTTTTAAACAGCCAGTGCAGGCATCAAAAAGGCACAATGAGCAAGGTTGATGAGCTATTGATCGGCACAAAAGGAAAGGTATTCTGCAGTGAGGCCCGGATCACGGATACCAAGGGGAAAGTGATCTACCAGTTTGATAAGTCAAAAGAAAATCAGCCTTATCAGACGGAGCATGACGAATTGTTCGAGGCTATTGCAAAGGGTGAGTATAAGTTCCAGGATGCCGAGCGAGGCGCGAAAAGCACAATGACGTCTATCCTGGGCAGAATGGCTACTTATTCCGGTCAGGTGGTGGAATGGGATAAGGCGATCAATTCCCCTCTTTCGATCATGCCTGCCAGCTACGATTTTAATGCTGTGCCTCCCGTATTGCCGGATGGAGACGGGTTCTATCCCATTGCCGTGCCTGGAGTGACGAAATATTTTTAACTCATAAGAAAGTTGTCGCTATCCCGGTAAGCCTTGATCAGGCCCTGTTCACCATCCTTTCCGGGTCTGGATATGCCGTGTTCCATCCCTAAAATGCCTTTATATCCTTTATTGTAGATATGCTTGAAGATATTCTTATAATCCATCTCCCCCGTTGTAGGCTCGTTACGCCCCGGGTTGTTGCCGATCTGGAAATAAGCGATCTCGCTATAGGTAAGGTCAATGTGATGGATAAGGTCCCCTTGGTTGCGCTGTATATGGTACATATCAAATAATATTTTGCAGGAAGGGCTGTTAACCGCTTTGCAGATGGCAAAGGCCTGGTCGCAATGGCGGAGGAAGAGATCGGGGGTATCACTCAGGGGCTCCAGTACCATCACGACGCCATGAGGTTCCAATATTTCTACCCCTCTCCGTAAGGCATCTAAGGTATTTGCCGTCTGGATACCGATGGGTAAGTGCTGNNCCTTTCAAAGTCCCCGGGTACGACGGTGGTTAACTTGCCATTGCATCGTTTGGATACTTCAACTGCCTGACGGCAGCCTTTGAGGAATATCTCAAGGTATTCGGGTTTCCCGGAGGCGATAGAGTTAGCGCCATTACCGCCTTTGTCCAGCACGAAGACCCCCATGGCCATGCCCAGTCTGGCCATGGCATCGCCAATCTTTTGTTGCTCGTCCGCAGACCTTCTTGCCATTCCATTATCTTCCATCGCCCGGAATCCCTGGTCGTAAGCGAACTTCAACTGATCGATGAAATCATTGCCGGCACTGTTGCGGAACATGCCATCGTGAATACCATAATTGAGGTTAAAGGGCTGGCCCATATCGGGGAGGGCCTTGTTCTTGCCAGTTGGTTCTTCCGGCGCTCCTTTGAGCGAGCCGGCGGCCAGTAAGGAAGCTCCTGCAAGTAAAGAATTTTGTATAAAGTTTTTGCGTCTCATAGATTGTTTTATAGGTCTAATCTAAGCCTTTTATGATGAAAAAAAAGCATCCGTGTATTCCCGCCGGACTAGTACTGGAAAAATATCTCCGTAGCGCCATACCCATAGCGGGGGTCATAGCGATTGATAAAGGATTTGACCTCTTTTTTCAACCGGAGCAGTTCATGCAGTTCATCGCGCAGCTTACCGCTTCCCAGTCCGTGGATCACGATCATGGAAGGTAGGTGGTGTGCAACGGCCAGGTCGAAATATTTCTCGAAATGCTGTAATTGCTGGGTCAGGATCTCGAAATTGTCCAGGTGCGTCCAGTCGCTGCTGAGTTTTTCAATATGAAGGTCTATCTCCTGACGGGCCGGCTCCAGGTGCTGTCGGGCCCGGGATGCATCATAGATGCGATACCCGGAAGCATTCAAGGGAGCCGCATCGATCTTGTCTTCCACCGGCTTGTCGGGATAATGATCGAATAGCTTATAGGAGAAGGTGGCATCCCCCTTTTTCTTGATCTCCTCAATCCGGGCGAACACCTGTTTGGCCTTTAGTTTCAGGGAACTCTCATAATAATCCGCCTTTCTCTTATCGGGCGTAACCAGCGAGAACTCGAATTCGAAGACGGGATTGTCGTTCAGATTGGCAAAAAGCACGTCGTGCAGGTAGAAGTCCTGGAAATGAAACAATTGATTTTCCAGTTCGAATTCCGCCTTTCCGAAATAATTCACCTTATACGAAAAAAGATAACCTGTCGGGGTATTGTTGACCAGGTGCACTTTCAGGCTCTCTACGATATCATCCCCGAATTCATCGGCCTCGAAAATGGGAAGGAACGTCAGCCAGACACCGTCCGCCACTTTGGCTATCCGCTCTTTTTTTGAGTCGGGCGGTTTCCTCTCCACCGGGATCTGGTCAATGAATTTTTTTTCTTTTTTCTCCGGGAATAATTTTTTTTCAATGAACCGCTTGAAATAAGGGAAATCCAACTGGTCGGTATAGGCAGGGAATTTTACACCACGCACGTCTACCATCACCATCTTGTCATTAAGAATGTCGACCACTTCTCCTTCCTCATTCGAATGCATGACCACCACTTTATCTCCGACCTGGAATTTCATCGCTGTAACAGGGTTTAATACCCTGCAAAGTTAGTGAATCAGGGGCGGAGTTAGTTCCCGGAGTTAAGGAATCAAGCGCGGAGTTTGCTTTTACGGCGACCGTATAAAAAGTAGATGGCCAGCCCCAGTGCCATCCATTCGAAAAAGACCTTCCAGCTCTTGGCAGGGATCTCGATCAGGAGGTAGAGACAGCATAACACTCCGAGCACAGGTATCAGTGAATAATTACGAAAAAAGCTCAGCATGGCGATAATGATCGCAATCAATACGAAAACAATAAATAATATTTCCTGGTAGCCTTCCGCGTTGATATTCCGGAATGCGTCCGATAACCTTTCCCGGAACAGGATGACGAACAGCGCCACGATCAAAGCGGTGATAAATTTGCCGTTTATATAGGGGATCTGGAACTTCCCGGCTATCTTTTGCCGCTTAGGGAGGTATAGCACGCCCCCACAGACCAACACGAAGGCGAACAGGGTTCCGATACTGGTGAGGTCCGTCATGAGCTTGTCATCGACAAATAAAACAGGTATCCCCACCAGCAGACCTGTCATGATCGTGGCAAAAGCGGGTGTTTTAAACCTCGGACTGAGTTTGCTGAAGCGCGGGGGCAGCAGACCGTCCCGGCTCATGCTCATCCAGATCCTGGGCTGGCCAATCTGGAAGACCAGCAATACGCTGGTGGACGCAACAACTGCGCTGACCGAAATGATGAAACCGATCTTGTGCATATTGATCCGGTCGAACACATAGGCCAGGGGATCGGTAACGCCCTTGAATTCCTTATAGTTCACCAGCCCGGTAATGACCAGGGCCGTGACCACATAGATCACCGTACAGATCAGTAAGGAATAGATCATGCCTTTCGGAAGGTCTTTTTGAGGATTGCTGCATTCCTCTGCGGTCGTAGAGATCGCGTCGAACCCGATATATGCAAAGAATACGGAAGATACGCTCTGCAATACTCCTGACATTCCCTCCGGCAGGAAGGGGGACCAGTTAGCCGTTGTGCCGTGTGAGAAGATGAGCCAGAAACCCAGCACGGCGATAAAAACCAGCACGATAATCTTAAGCCCCACCATGAAATTCGCGCTTTTCCGGCTTTCATTGATCCCGATATAGGCGAGTACGGTGATCAGGCCGACGATAATAAAAGCGGGCAGGTTGATAATAAACCTGTATCCGAAGAGTAAAGGGGCGTTGGAATAAATCTGGCCGCTAACCGTTTTGCCGGCAGTCAGGGCTTCCATATAATTCATTTTTGCCGTCTGGTATCCGATGCTCAGCCAGTCAGGCAGGTGGAT
>PLXD01000046.1:0-2155 GCA_003151295.1 Chitinophagaceae bacterium
CTTTTTTGAAGACATGAGCGATCTCATTGAGGTCGAAGGACACTTGCTCCACCTGGCCAGCTACCAGGGGGCTGGGGTGTTCAAAGCTGTTGCGGAACTTGCAGCGAAAGACTTCCGCGCGGACCATTCGCTGCATGCCTGCGGGCTCATGATCACCGGAATCGGTCTCATTACCGGGGCAAACGTCGATCAGCTTTACGACGAGGTCGGCATCCGTCCCGGAACAAGAGACGAAAAGATCGGCGCGGAGACGGCCGGTGACCCTGAGCGGTTCCGCCAGGATCTCCGTCTGGTAGCTCAGGACGTCGGGTCTTTGCGAGGCGAATCGCTGGTCAGCCACCATATACTGATTGTCCCGGCCTCCATTGACACCTGCTGCATAAGGCACGGGCTTGTCCGGATCGCTGATATATTCGTCATACGATCCGCGGGGGGAAGAAGAGGCAGAGGGACTGGAAGGACCGGTAGGACCGACCCGGGACAAATGCCCGTTTCCGAGCGTATAAAACTTTACGGGACGAGCCTCGGCAGGAGGCCATGTATCGTAATGCTTCCACTGATTGCTGCCGGTCTCAAAGACGGTGGCCTCCGGCAGATTGAAGCTGCCTTTATCCTTTAAGTAAAAGTCGAAAAATTTTGTTTCAATTTCTTCCTGGAAATAATCGTTCAGGTTCTGCCCGAAGGAGAGAGGACCGAATGCTGTCCAGGATGGCTTTGCCCAGGCCCCATGCGTCCAGGGCCCCATGACCAGCCTGCAGTCATTATGGGCGGATTGTTTTTCGATGGCTTCATAGGTCCTGAGGGCACCAAACTGGTCTTCGGCATCGAACCAGCCTCCCACCACCAATATGGCCGGTCTGATATTTTTCAGGTGCGGACGGATATTCCGGGCTTTCCAATAATCATCGTAGGTGGAATGCTGAAGGTATTCGTTCCATATCTTACTTTGATGGTTGAAGTAGATACTGCTATTGGTGTTTTTCAGGGGACCCAGGTCCAGGAAAAACCGATAGGCGTCTTCGATATCCAGTTTGAATACTTTGCCGTCATACTCCCGGACAGGCCCCTTTCTTTTGACATCGAAGTGATTGTCGAAATCGAAATTGTCGAGCAGGAAGAAGGCGCCATTGTGATTGGCGTCATCGCCGATGAACTCATCGGTCACCGGGGCTTGCGGGGAAACGGCTTTGATGGCGGGGTGGGCATCGGGTAGGGACGCAGACGCATAAAACCCGGGATAGGAGATGCCATACAAGCCCACACGGCCATTGTTGTTTTTAATGTTTTTCAACAGCCAGTCCACCGTATCGTAGGTATCCGAACTCTCATCCACATCCTGCGGGGTCTTTTTTCCTTCCCTATGAGGGGTCATTTCTTCGAACCGGCCTTCGCTCATATAACGGCCTCGGACATCCTGGGACACGAAAATATATTTCTCCTTTTCCAGGCTTCGGTTTGGACCCAATGAGGTCTCCCAATTGCCTTCGCCATAAGGACCGGCAGAGTAGGGAGTCCTTTCCATCAGAAAGGGATAGGAATGGGTGGTGTCCTTCGGAATATACAGGACGGTGTAAAGGCGCATGCCATCACGCATGGCGATAGGGACTTCTTTTTTTGTATAGTTGTCCCGGATGAAATTGGAATCCGGCGCGGGCCCCTGGCTGAATACCTGTAAAGGCATCAGGAAAGAGAGCAGGCAGACGGCATGTACGGATGAGCGGGACAAGAGACACATATTTTGTTTATTTTAAAACAGGCAGGATGATACCGGAAGACTGGTCTTCATCATGATAAAGGTGGATGACCGCTTTGCGGAAGTCCTTGTCCCCGCAGGTGTATATATTTATGAACTGCTGGGGGTTTCGGTCTGCAAGGGGGAACCACGTGCTCTGTACCTGTATCATCAGCCGGTGCCCTTTTTTAAAAGTGTGGGCTATATCGGGTAAGGAATATCTCACGGTCTCTACTTTCCCGGGTTTAAAGGCGGTGGGGTTCTCGAAGCTGTAGCGAAAACGGCCTCTCATGATCTCTCCACGGACCAGCATCTGGTAGTCTCCCATGGGATAGGGTTTTCGTGGTTCCCGGCATCCCGCAACCGGCTCGTTGCCGTAGCTAAAGTCTTCCGGGAATACATCGATCAGTTTCACGACGAAAT
>PLXD01000046.1:2165-2891 GCA_003151295.1 Chitinophagaceae bacterium
ATATATTCGCGGGTCCTGTCAAAATGGACGTTCTCGGCATAAGGGATGGGATGAGCAGGGTCGCTGGTATATTCGCTGAATGCATTGCCATCGGCCGGGCTGCCGGTCGGCTTGTCCCAGGACAGGCCTCCTGCGGGCTGGAAGTATAAGGTTTGTTCTACGGCTTCGGGAGCGGGCCAGGCGGCGAATGTTCTCCATTTGTTCTCACCGCTGAAGAAGATGGTAGCTCCGGAAGTTTTGGGCGCTGTTCCTTTTCCTTTGAGGTAATAGTTAAAGAAGGGGATCTCAATCGTATTCTGGAACCAGAAGGAGGTATTGGAGCCGAATTCTATGTTGCCCAAGTGGGTGCCATCGCCGCNNGGGCTTTGTTTTTTGATCGCTTTGTAGAGATTCCAGGCGCCGAAGCAATCTTCGGCATCGAAGAGGCCGCCTACCACGAGTATGGCCGGCTTGATATTATACATCGCCGTCCGGGCATTACGCGCTTTCCACCAGTCGTCGCGATTGGGATGTGCATAAAGATCTTTCCAGAATGCGAGGCTATCGCCGGTCAGTTTCATGATATTGCTCAGGGCGCCAGTGGAAAGGAAGTATTGGTAATTATCGTCCGAATGGAAATCGAATCCGGAAGGACCGGTCATGGTGGGTTGTGGCCGGGGTTTTCCGAAAGAGGAATAAAAGCTCCAGCCATCCATTGCAAAAAAAGCGCCGTTGTGATGGAAGTCA
>PLXD01000436.1 GCA_003151295.1 Chitinophagaceae bacterium
GCAGATCGGTTACGCTGTCTAAAGATGCCCAGGCACTATTGGCCAGTACGGCAGAAAAACTGAAAAATAGCCCCAATTGCAAAATAGCTGTCATCGGTTATGGCGAATCCAGCAAGTCTGCACAGCAGCTGAGCTGGGATCGTGTAAATGCAGTGATTAACTACCTGGTGGAAAAAGAGGGTATCAGCACAGACCGTTTCATCTTCCGTTACGGACAGAGCGGCGGGGATGAAAATACCGTCGACCTGAAGAATGGTACTGGGGAAGAAGGCCCGAACAATGTTCCGGCTCCTCACCCGAACCTGCGTAAGAAATAGAAACGCGAATTTTAGAGGCGAATAAGATGCTAATTAACACCAATTTTAGAACCCTTTTAAAAGGGAGAGTTCTAAAATTGGTGTTAATTTGTTTTAGGGGGCGCCCATTAATCTTCAAAAAAGCCTTAATTCGCATTAATTCGTCTTAATTAGCGTTCTTATTAGCGTTAATTCACGTCTAAAACCTTAACTTTGCCAGCCTTTATGCGTCTATTTACCGTATTATTCGTAGGGATCGTTTCTTTCAGTTCGTGTTCGCACTTTTCAAAGATCTTGAAAAGCAATGATTATGAGTATAAGCTCCGGATGGCTGAAAAGTTTTATGCAGCCAAGGATTATAATCATGCGCAGCAGTTGTACGAAGAACTTTTCAGGGTATTCAAAGGCAGCGAGCATTTTGAAGATATCTATTATAAATTTGCCTATTGTGCTTATTATCTGAAGGATTATGTGAATGCGGAGAACCTTTTTAAGGGTTTTGTAGAGGTGTTCCCGAATAGCGCCCGGTCTGAAGAAATGGATTATATGCGGGCTTATACTTTCTATAAGCAATCGCCTAAGCCGGAGTTGGACCAGACCAACACGACCAAAGCCATCGGTTTTATGCAGGCTTTCCAGAATACGCATCCGGGCTCAGCCAGGGATAAGGAGGCCGTTCAGATCATCGAGGAGTGCAGGGGCAAGCTCGAATTGAAGGATTTTAAGAATGCGCAGCTCTATTTTGATCTGGGCTATTTCAGGGCTGCTGCCGTCTCTTTGAACAGCCTGATGAACAGCTACCCGGATTCCGATAAGAGCGAAAATTATAAAATGCTCATGATAAAGTCGTATTATTCGTTTGCCGGCGTGAGCATCGATGAAAGAAAGGACGAAAGGTACGGGCAGGTGGTCTCGGAATGCAATGAGTTCCTGGATCGTTTTCCGGATAGTAAAATGACCAAGACCGTACAGGACTATTTGAATTTATCTCAAAAAAACATTAAATCTGTAAAAAATGAGCCGATTAAGAAGGCAAGTTAATGCGAACACAGCCAATGTTGTAGAGACGAAGAATCTTACAGATATTAAGGCCAAGACAGGGAATCTCTATGAATCTATTGCCATTATCGCAAAAAGGGCTAATCAGATCAATATTTCCCTGAAAGAAGAACTGCATAATAAGCTGGAAGAGTTTGCCAGTCATACCGACAGCCTGGAAGAGATCCATGAGAATAAAGAGCAGATAGAGATCTCCAAGGCCTACGAAAGGATGCCCAATCCTGCTTTGCTGGCGACCCAGGAATTTATGGAGGATAAGATCTATTATCGTAAAAACGACGACGACCTGTTTAAATAAATAGCCGTCAGGCTACTTCCTATGTTGCAGGGAAAAAAAATATTACTGGGTGTTACCGGGAGTATTGCGGCTTACAAGTCTCTATTGCTGATCAGGCTGCTCATCAGGAATGGGGCGGTCGTTAAGGTCATCCAAACCCCTGCCTCCAGGGATTTTGTAACTCCCCTTTCCTTGTCTACGCTTTCCAAAAACCCTGTTTTGACAGACCTTTCTGCAGGGGATGCCTGGGTCAATCATGTGGAATTAGGCCGTTGGGCAGATATCATGCTGATTGCCCCCCTGAGTTGCAATACGCTGGCAAAAATGGCCCTGGGACTTTGCGACAACCTCTTACTGGCAACCTATCTCTCCTCTATCTGTCCGGTACTCGTGGCGCCTGCCATGGATGAAGATATGTGGCATCATCCTGCTACAACCGGTAATCTTACACGCATACGTTCATTTGGAAATACGGTTATTCCTGTAGAAAAAGGCGAATTGGCCAGTGGCCTGTATGGGGATGGAAGAATGGCGGAGCCGGAGGCCATCCTTCAATGGTTAATGGATCATTTCCGGGATCATGCTCCGGCTCAGGAGCCGGCTGGCGTTGCGGGAGAACTGGCCGGAAAAAGAGCGCTGGTGACAGCTGGACCAACTTACGAAGCGATCGATCCCGTTCGTTTTATCGGCAATCACTCTTCCGGTAAAATGGGCCTGGCTATTTCCCGGGAACTGGCTGCAAGGGGTGCGCAGGTCGACCTGATCCTGGGGCCATCTTCTCTGCCTGCAGAAATTCCGGGCGTACAGGTTTACCGGGTGGAATCCGCCGTGGAAATGTATAATGCGTCCCTTGAAAGGTTCCAGGCTTCCGATATTGCCGTCTTGTCTGCTGCAGTAGCGGACTATACACCCGTGACGAAAGCCCTGGAAAAGATCAAAAAGGACGGAGACACCTTCCTGCTCGAGCTGACGAGAACAAAGGATATTCTAAAGACGCTGGGAGAGCGGAAAAAACCATCACAGGT
>PLXD01000053.1 GCA_003151295.1 Chitinophagaceae bacterium
GATTCTGGCATCTCAACGATGCGGCTGCCCCCGGCCTTATGCTGGGTTATGCTGTGGGACGCATCGGCTGCCAGGTATCGGGTGACGGAGATTGGGGCATTGCCAATAGCGCTTATTATACTACGCCCGATAGCAAAGTGGCTTTGGCGACAGGCGATCAGTTCTCTTCGATACTGGCAGAGAACAGGGAACTCTATGTTTCGCAATTCGGTTCCCTGGATAAAGTACCACATCTGAGCGTAAAAGCGCCTTCTTTCCTGCCCGATTGGCTGTTCGCCTATTCCTATCCCCATAATGTCATTAGTGAAGGATCCCGGATACCCGACTGTGCGGGTCAATTTTGCGGACATCTTCCTATTCCCGTCTTTCCGACTCCTTTCTATGAGACAGTCGTTTGCTTACTCCTTTTTTTTATATTATGGTTCAGCCGCAAAAAGTTTACCGTACCCGGTACTTTATTTGCTTTTTACCTGATAGTCAATGGGATAGAACGATTCTTCATCGAGAAGATAAGGGTCAATACCAAGTATGATATTTTCGGGTTCCATCCTACACAGGCCGAGATCATTTCTTTCTTCCTGATCATTTCCGGAACGGCGATCTGGATCGTCCGGAGAAAACAACCCCCTCCTGTGTTTCGCCCGGAAGAACTGCTTTAAGGCGATAAGGGCGTTCGATTTACAGGTATTGTTCTTTACCTTTGATGATAATCTTAACATATGGCATCTTTTGATATTGTCAGTAAGGTCGATCCGCAGACCCTGGATAATGCGGTAAATGTTACTAAAAAAGAAATCTTGAACCGCTTTGATTTCAAAGCCTCTCCCGTGAAGATCGAATTGAACAAAAAGGATATGAAGATCGAACTGGAAGCGGAAAGCGATATGAAGGTGAAGCAGATCGTGGACGTCCTGATCAGCCGTTCCATGAAGCAGGGATTGGATCCCCTCGCCTTTGACCTTAGCAAAGAACCTCACCCGAGCGGTAAAATAGTAAAGCTGGACATTCCGGTACAAAACGGGCTGAAACAGGAAGATGCCAAAAAGGTCACTAAACTGATCAAGGATTCCGGACTGAAGGTACAGGCCCAGATTATGGACGACCTGGTCAGGGTGACCGCAAAAAAGATCGATGACCTGCAGGAGATCATTCAATTATGCAATCAGTCCAATCTGGGGTTTGCCCTTCAATATGTCAATATGCGAGGGTAACAAAAACAGGAAGATCCCGCAGGTAGCCGTATCGAAATTATTTTGGAAACCAGCTATCAAATTCCTAATTTCGCACTCTTATTAAAAAAACTGTACGGCCAAATCCGTACAACCATCAAACACAGTTAGTTATGAAAAAAGATCTGCATCCGAAAAATTACAGGTTCGTTGTTTTCAAAGATATGAGTAACGGAACCTCTTTTTTAAGCCGTTCTTCCGCCAATACCAGGGAAACGATTAAATGGGAAGACGGCAATGAATATCCCCTGATCAAATTGGAAATTTCGAATACTTCACATCCCTTCTTCACCGGTAAGAACATGCTGGTAGATACGGCTGGAAGGATCGACAAGTTCAAAAAACGCTACGAAAAGAAAGCTTAATCACTTTTAACAACATAAAAAGCTTGCAATAAGCAGTAAAAATCCCGACTTTTGCCGGGATTTTTACTTGTAACACGTTCATTCATTTCAGCATTGATGACTGTTCTTTTATTAAGGTGCTTATGAAGTATATACTTTTCGATGACAGCCGCCACCAGCTTTTGCCCTTCACGCATACCCGCCCTGTAGCTGATATACGGTGTGGTATCCTCACTATGCGTGACCGCTGGGAAAAGTGTCTGAAACACCCTACAGGTACCCTCACCGAAAACTATCTTCAGCAGGTATTCCCTGTAAACAGCAGCAACGATAACCTTTATATCAATGGCGCAGTATTTGGGAACAAGGCTTTGGCTGATGCAGTCAACTGGCTGAAAGAAGGACAAAAACTGGTAAAAGGAGCGCTCGTGATCGCTGCCCGTCTCACGGAAAGTGATTTAAACATATCAGAATTCCATGCGCTGATTAATGATTTTCCCGCTCACGATTATGAAGGTGATGTGTATGCACTAAAGAATGTGTGGGACATCTTCGCCATGAATGACCGCGCCATACGCGGGGATTTTGAGCTGGTGACCAAAGGAAGGAAAAGTGCAGCTATACCGGCAGATATCATAGTGACAGGTAAAGAGCATTTGTTTATAGAAGAAGGCGCAAATATCTATGCCGGCTGTATCATCAATGCCCAAACAGGTCCTGTTTATATTGGTAACGGCGCTGAAATACTTGAAGGCAGTATGATACGCGGGCCACTGGCCTTAGGTGAGCAGGCCGTAATAAAAATGGGCGCTAAGATATATGGCGCCACAACCATTGGTCCCGGGTGCAAAACAGGCGGGGAGATCAATAACAGCGTATTCTTTGCCAACAGCAATAAGTCGCATGATGGCTACATAGGTAATGCAGTGATTGGCGAATGGTGTAACCTTGGCGCAGATACCAACTGCTCAAATCTGAAGAATAACTACGACGAGATCAACATATGGAGTGAGCACAGCAATAAATTAATGCCTACAGGCCTTACCTTCTGCGGATTAATGATGGGCGATCATTCTAAATGCGGTATCAATACCATGTTCAATACCGCCACGGTGGTCGGTGTATCCTGCAATATTTATGGCGGTGATTTCCCCGAAAAGTTTGTTCCGTCCTTCTCCTGGGGCAGCAGCCGTCGCATGATCTCCTACGACTTTAATAAGTCTATGAATACCGCAAGCCGTATGATGGCACGAAGAGGGATGCAGCTCTCAGAACAGGAGATAGGTATGTACAGGTACATATATGAAAACAGCAAAAAACCGAAAGTATAATTGATAAGTTTTAAAAAATAAAAAATGCGTAAAAAAATAGTAGCAGCAAACTGGAAAATGAATCTTGACCTTAATGAAGGCGCTGAATTAGTAAACGATATTTTCAAGGGATTACCAATATTAAATGAGTATCAGCAAGTGGTCATCGCACCACCCTACCTGCACCTTACACAAACTGCAGCACAACTTACGGGGTTAATTGACGTGCATTTGGGAGCCCAAAATTGCCATAGCGAGGCCTCCGGCGCCTATACAGGAGAAATATCTGCGTCCATGCTGAAAAGCGCGGAAGTCAAATATGTAATTATCGGGCATTCAGAAAGACGGG
>PLXD01000257.1 GCA_003151295.1 Chitinophagaceae bacterium
AACATAACCAGATCATTCATTCTCTGTTACAACGCCATAAAGTGGATAAGATGGTGAAGAGCAAGTCGATGCTTACCGAGGAATGCCATCTGAATGAATATTTGGAGGAGCAGGGTATCGAAGTGATTGATACCGATCTTGGTGAACGTGTCGTACAACTGGCGGGAGAGCCACCCAGCCATANNGATCGGTGAGCTATTCCATCAACACCTGGGAACACCGGCGGGTAATGCCGATCCGGAATTCCTGACCCATGCGGCCAGGTTGCATTTGCGGGAGAAATTCCTGACCCGGCGCGTCGCGCTGACAGGGGTGAACTTTGCAATTGCGGAGACGGGAGAGTTTGTCGTTTGCACCAATGAAGGAAATGCCGATATGGGTGCCCATTTGGCGGACGTGCATATTGCCTGTATGGGTATTGAGAAGATCATTCCGGAACGCAGGCATTTAGGGGTTTTCCTGAGGCTTCTTACCCGCAGTGCGACGGGGCAGCCGATCACTACCTATTCCAGCCATTTCCGGAAGCCGCGCACCGGCCAGGAGATGCATATCGTAATCGTCGACAATGGCCGTAGCATCCAACTGGGCAGGAAGGATTTCAGGAATTCCCTGAAATGCATCCGTTGCGCCGCCTGCATGAATACCTGTCCCGTTTATCGCAGGAGCGGCGGCCACAGCTATCATACCGCCGTTGCCGGACCAATCGGTTCGATCCTGGCGCCCAACCTGGATATGAAGAAATATGCAGACCTGCCCTTTGCCTCGACGCTCTGCGGCTCCTGTTCCAATGTCTGTCCCGTCAAGATCGATATCCATGAGCAGCTCTACAAATGGCGCCAGGTGATCGTACAGGAAGGCAATGCCCCCGTCGCCAAAAAGGTGGCCATGCAGGCGATGAATTTCGTACTGTCGCATCCCTCCGTTTATCACGGGGCGGGTAGGGCTGGTCGTTGGTTCCTGCAGAATGCCCCTTTTACGGTCAGCAATGGATTGAATCCCTGGTATAAGCAGCGGGATATGCCCGCAGTACCCAAAGCGTCTTTCGGAGAGTGGTACAAGAAAAACAAGAAATGAAATGAGCGACCCGCATAAAAATGAGTTTTCCGGAAGAACGGATGCTCCCGGAAAACCGGATGCCCCTGAAAGAATGGATGATGCCGGCAAGAACAGCAGGAGCAGCCGGGAGAAAATATTAGCGGCTGTAAAAGCCAGCCAGCCCCCGTTCAGAGAGCTTCCAGGACTTCCGGTGAGGGAGCGAGGAGGGCTGCAGGAATTAATGGAGAAATTCAGCAAAGTGCTGGAAGCGATCGGGGGAACCGTCTATATTGTCCCGGGGTTCGGCGATATCGTGAAGATCTTAAAAGAGGAGCACCCGGAAGCCAAAAGGATCGTATCCGATTGCCACGAGCTCGCCTCATTGGCGGAGCGCCCTACCGGATTGGAAGATCCGCATAGTTTTGAAAATATCGACCTGACTGTTCTGCGCGCTCAATTCGGCGTGGCGGAAAATGGCGCCTGCTGGATCACGGAAGACCGGATGATCGAAAGGGCCGTTCCTTTTATCTGCCAGCACCTCGCCCTGGTCATCGAAAGGAAGGACATTGTCCCTTCCATGCATGAGGCGTATGATCGCATCTCCTCCGCGGTCTATGGATTCGGAACCTTTATTGCCGGTCCTTCCAAGACGGCCGATATCGAGCAATCCCTGGTCCTCGGCGCCCATGGCCCCAGGAGCATGACGGTTTTTATCCTCGATGTGGATGTGCAGGATGCGGGGTTTTATTGAGGTATCCCTGCGATCGTCTTCAAAAAATAAGCCCTCTACCAGCTTTGACTATCGAATATTTATGAACAGTTTGTTGAAAACTTCTGCAACTACTCCTTACCAAATAGTAGGAAGGTCTTTATATTTGACAGATTGTGTCAAAATATATTCGTTCAAAATGGACAGTTTCGGCGATATTATACGGAAACTAAGAGAGGATAAGGAACTACCCTTGCGGACGGTTGCCGCTTTCCTTGACATTGACCAGGCTATCCTCAGCAAAATAGAACGGGGACAACGCAACCCGTCAAGGGGGCAAGTCGTGAAACTTGCTGAATATTTTAAAGTTAAAGAAAACGATTTGCTGGTAGCGTGGCTTTCCGATAAGTTGGTTTATGAAGTGGAGGATGAAGATATGGCTTTAAGGGCTTTGCAGGTGGCAGAAGAGAAGGTAAAATACATTGCTAAAAACAAAAAGAAATAAGGATACAATGCCGACACTCCAATTCAAAGGGAAAACATTTGTACAAAACCATCATTTGGCAGTGAAGTATCACCAACTGGTGCCAAGAAAGGATTTAAGCGTAACAGATAAGGTTTCTTTACGCGATAATTTAATTATTCAAGGAGATAACCTGAAAGCGTTAAAGGCATTGTTGCCTAACTATTCAGGGAAGGTGAAATGCATATACATCGACCCGCCTTACAATACAGGGAATGAAAGTTGGGCATATAATGATAATGTAAACAGTCCCATGATAAAAGACTGGTTGGGCAAGGTCGTGGATAAAGAAGATTTAACAAGGCATGACAAATGGCTTTGTATGATGATGCCCAGATTAAAATTACTTCGTGAGTTATTGAGTGAAGATGGGGCAATATTCATTTCCTGTGATGACAATGAACAACATAGATTAAGGTTGTTGTTGGATGAGATATTTGGGGAGCAAAACTTTATACAAAATATTATATGGCAAAAGAAATACAGCCCTCAGAATGATGCAAGGTATTTTTCTGACATGCATGATTTCATAATTTGCTATGCAAAAATAAAGATTGAGGGAGAGCAAAAGTTTGGTTGGCAAAGAAACTTATTGGAACGTACTGAAGAAATGAATGATCGATATAAAAACCCCGATAATGACGTAAGAGGAGATTGGAAACCATCAGATTTCAGTGTAAAGACATATTCAGAAGAATATGACTATCCTATTACTTTACCGAGTGGGAGGATTGTAAATCCTCCCAATGGGAGATGCTGGTCGACTTCTAAGAAGAATTTTGAAAAATTTGTTGATGATAAAAGAATATGGTTTGGGGAAACAGGAAATAATGTTCCTTCAGTGAAAAAATTTCTTACCGAAGTAAAACAAGGTAGCATTCCTGTTTCGATCTGGGGATATAAGGAAGTTGGGCATAATCAAGAAGCAAAGCAGGAATTGAAAGAAATTTTCAATGAAATACAATTGCCTTTTGATACTCCTAAACCAATACGTCTGCTTAGGAGAATTATTCAATTATCGACAGTGCCCGGCGATATAATTCTTGACAGTTTTGCAGGCTCGGGTACTACTGCTCATGCAGTTTTAGAACTTAATCAAGAGGACGACAGTAATCGAAAATTTATTTTGATTGAGCAGGAAGATTATGCAAATACCATCACTGCAGAAAGAGTAAGAAGAGTAATTAAGGGAGTTAAAACGGCCGAGAACGCAAACGTCAATAATGGTTTAGGCGGCTCATTCAGTTATTTTGAATTAGGCCCCGCCATTGAAATGGAAAGCATCCTGAAAGGCAAAAACCTACCCAGCTTTACAGAGTTTGCCCGCTATATTTTTTACACTGCCAC